>JBKPBQ010000304.1:0-5963 GCA_046726955.1 Acidobacteriota bacterium | reverse complement strand
GTGGGGCAGCGACGTGATGTTCGTCCGGGCCGGCTCGTCCACCCGTCCCTTCCAGACGGTCACCAACCGCTCCGGCTCGGGAAACGGGGGCGGCCGCAGAAGAGTCGCGTTCACGACGCTGAAGACGGCGGCATTGGCGCCGACACCGACGGCGACCGTCAGGAGGGCCACGGCAGTGAAGCCAGGGCTCCGCCGCAGCTGGCGCAGGGCGTAGCGGACGTCGTTCACCGCGGATGAGACGTCCCGCCCGCCTCTAAGGTTTGCTCGCCAGGAACTCGCGACGGTCGATGTCCGACATGGCCGGCGGCCGCTCGCCGCTACCAGCTCAGGATCGTCAGCGAGTGCTTGGGGAACGTGTAGTCGAAGCCGTTTCCGCTGGCCTTCACGCTCGCGCTTCGCGTGGCCGGCCGCACCAGCGTGTCCTTGCCGAAGGTGTGCGTCGCCTTGAGGTCCGCGTTCTGCAGCTCCCAGACCGCTACCGAGCCCTTGGGCGCCCCCGCCGCGTTCTCGACGCGCGCCGTGATGTCGGTCTTCTCGCTCCGGTTCAGCACGTTCACGAAGACCTTCTTCGCCTTGGGGTCGTAGGTCGCGGACACGTCCAGGTAGCCGAGGGCGCGCCCCTTGTCCGGCCGGTACTGCGGCGAGTCCACCTGCACGTCGAGCGACTGGTTGCCGCGCTGCTTCGCGTACTCCGCGATCGGGAAGTAGATGGTCTGGAGGTACATCCCCTCCGGGTTCGTGAACATGGGGGCGATCACGTTGACGAGCTGGGCGAGGTTCGCGAGCTTCACGACGTCGGCGTGGCGGAAGAACGCGTTCAGGAAGACGCCCATGCCCAGCGCGTCCTCGAAGTTGTACTTCTCCTCGAGGCCCGTCTTCGCGATGTCGTACTCGGTGCTGCCCGGGACGAGCGTGCGGTACCAGACGTTCCACTCGTCGAACGCGATGTTGATCGGACGGGCGTCGGGGTTGCCGGCCCGGATCGCGCGGATCTGCCCCTTCACGACCTCGATGCGGTCGTCGAGGTCGCGGCCGAAGCCGAGGAACTCCTCGAAGTTGTTCGTCCGGTTGCCGACGTAGGTGTGGAGCGAGATGTAGTCGATCTCGGTCCGGAGCCGCTCCAGCACCGTCCGGTTCCAGCCTACCCAGTCCGCGCCCGGGCCGAAGTTCGAGGATCCCGACGCGATCAGCTTGATCGACCCGTCGGCGCGGCGCATGGCCTTGGCCGCCTCCAGCGCGAACTTCGCGTAGTCCTCGGCGTTCTTGTGGCCGAGTTGCCAGGGACCGTCGATCTCGTTGCCGAGGCCCCAGTACTTCACGGCCCACGGCTTGTCCCGGCCGTTCTTCCGGCGCTGCTGCGCCCAGTACGTGCTCGCGGCCTCGTTCGTGTACTCCACCCAGTTGCGGGCGTCGTCCACGGTTCCGAGCCCGGCGTTGATGCAGAGGTAGGGCTCGACCTTGAGCCGCTCGCAGTAGGTGAGGAACTCGTCCGTGCCGAAGCGGTTGCTCTCGAGCGCTCCCCAGGCGTGGTCGCGCCGCGCCGGCCGCTGGTCGCGCGGCCCGATGCCGTCCTTCCAGTTGTAGCCGGAGGCGAAGTTGCCTCCGGGCCAGCGCAGCATCGTCACCCCGAGACCGCGGGTCCCTTCCATGACGTCCTTGCGGAAGCCGTCCGCGTCCGCGAGCGGGCTCTTCTCCTCGAAGACGCCGCCGTAGACGCACCGCCCCAGGTGCTCGACGAAGTTGCCGAACACCAGCGGGTTCACCTCGTCGACCACGCGCTCGGGGTCGACCCGGATGTGCGCGGTGGCGGACTGGGCGGCGACCGGGAGGGGGGCGAGGGACAGAAGGACGGCCGCGGCCAGGCAGGGCGGCCGGCGATGTCGCAGCATGGCTTGCACCTCTTCGAGAACCTTCGTGAACGCGCGCGCGCGCGAGCCGCGTCGCTCGAGCCGCCTAACGGCGAAGCTATCTACCGCAGCCCTGGATTCGCTGTCAACGCCACGCGCGCGACCCGGCCGCTCTTGGGGTAGGCTGCACGCCAACCGGCCGGCATTCCAGGGGGGCCTGCATGAAGCGACGCGCGTTTCTGAGGACGGCGGCGGGCGCGGGGCTCGGCGCACTCGCGGCCTCGCGCTCGGCCTTCGCGGCGGACGCCGAGATCGTGCTCGCGCCGGGGACACCCGGACCCGCGATCAACCCGCACGTCTACGGCCACTTCATCGAGCACCTCGGAGGCGTCATCTACGACGGGATCTGGGTGGGCCGCGACTCGAAGATCCCGAACGTCGACGGCATCCGGAAGCGCTTCGTGGACGACCTGAAGCGCCTGGGAGCGCCGAACCTCCGGTGGCCGGGCGGCTGCTTCGCCGACGGCTACCACTGGCGCGACGGCGTCGGCCCTTCCGAGCGTCGGCCGCGCACCTACAACTTCTGGGAGTCGCGCATGCCCACGGGCGTGCACGCGACGGAGACGAACCAGTTCGGCATCCACGAGTTCATGCGGCTCTGCCGGCTCGTGGGGGCTACGCCGTATGTCGCGGCCAACGTGGGCTCCAGCACTCCGCAGGAGTTCCACGACTGGGTGCTCTACTGCAACGCTCCGGCGGGGACGGTCTCCCTCGCCGACGAGCGCGCGGGCAACGGCGCCTCCGAGCCGTTCGCCGTCCGGTACTGGGGCGTCGGCAACGAGTCGTGGGGGTGCGGCGGCGACATGACGGGCGGCGAGTACGCCACCGAGTACCGGAAGTTCGTCACGCAGTTCCCCTCGTACGTCGAGCCATTCCTGATCGCCGCCGGCCCTCGCGGCCACTCCGCGGACCGGGACATCGCCTGGACCGAGGGCTTCTTCCAGGGGCTCCAGGGCGGCCGCCGCTCACGTGTCGACGGCTTCGCGCTCCACTACTACACGGACTTCCGCCAGACGGCGGAAGACGGCGCGCGCTTCGACGAGAAGGGCTGGTACGCCGTGCTGCACAAGGGCGCGCTCCTCGACGGCATCCTCGAGGACCACTGGCGCGTCATGGGGAAGTACGACCCGCAGCACCACACGAAGCTCGTCGTGGACGAGTGGGGCAACTGGTACAAGGGCGGCACGGAGCTCGGCCCGGCGTACATCCTGAGCCAGACGATCACGCTGCGCGACGCGCTGCACGCGGCCATGACGTTCGACCTCTTCAACCGGCACGCGGACAAGATCGAGATGGCCAACGTCGCCCAGACGATCAACTGCCTGCACTCGCTGTTCGCCGCGGTCGGCGACAAGTACACGAGAACCCCGGCGTACCACACGTTCGACATGTACCGGCCGCACATGGGGGCGCGGCTCGTCCCGATGCGGATCCGCGTGCCCGAGCTGACGGTCCCGATCCTCGAGGGCTCGGCGCGGCTCGCCGGCCTCTCCGGCTCGGCGTCGATCCGCGACCGGCGGCTCGCGGTGACCCTGGTGAATCCGTCGCTCGGCGACGCGGTCTCCGCGGTCGTCCGGCTGGAGGGCGGGGGAAGAGTCGCCGAGGGTCGGGCGACCGTCCTCACGCACGACGACATGACGGCCACGAACACGTTCGATCGCCCGGACAACGTGACGCCGGCACCGCTCGCCGTGAAGACGAGCGGCGACGCGGCCCACGTGACGATCCCGAAGCGCGCCGTCGTCGCTCTCGAACTGGAGGTCGCGTGAGCGCCTGGGGTCGGTGCGCGTGGCTGGTTGCGGCCGCCTTCCTGTGCGCGCCGGCGTCTCACGGAGCCGAGCGCGCCGAGACCGTCCTCGTGAACGGCCAGGTGCTGCTCTTCCAGGGACTCGAGCAACGCCGGCCGGGCGAGGAGCCGAAGGAGCGGCAACGTCCCGAGTTCGCGGAGGCCCTCGCGATCTCCGGCGGGCGGATCGTCTTCGTCGGGAGCACGGCCGCCGCCAAGGCGTACGTCGGCCCGTCCACGAAGGTGATCGACCTCGGCGGTCGGATGGTGATGCCCGGCATCGTGGACGGCCACTTCCACGGGACGCGGGCGAGCGACTGCAACCTCGGCTACGAGGGCGGCACGGTGGCGCAGATCCTCGCGCGGCTGCAGGCGTGCCTCGATCGACCCGACCAGGCCGCGCGCAAGACCAGTGGCACGCGCTTCGAGGCGACGTATCTCTTCGGCGACGCCATGGAGCCGCCGGGCACGAGCCTCACGCGGCAGGACCTCGACCGGCTCGACACCACGCGTCCGGTCCTGGTGCGCAACGCCGACGGCCACAAGTTCTGGATGAACAGCCGCGCCATCGCCAACGCGGGCCTCGACGAGAAGACCCCCGATCCCGCGGGCGGCACCATCGGCCGCGACGCGGATCGCCGGCCCAACGGCTTCTTTTCGGACTACGAGGTCGGCGACTGGGGCCCGCGCGCGCCCGTGACGGACGAAGCGCGCTTCGATCTCGTGCGGCGCACGAACGCCGACGCCAACCGCGTCGGCATCACCACCGTCTTCATCCCGGGCGACGGCGAGGACGAGATCGCGTTCTGGGCCAGGCTCCAGGACGAGGGCGGCCTCACCGTTCGCGCCAACGTCGGGCTGTCGGCCGGCTTCGTCCTCGACAACCCCGAGCCCGCGGTGCTCCAGCAGAAGGTGGACGCGCTCGGCGCGTGGAAGCGCTTTGCGAAGGGGAACCTCGAGGTCACGAGCGTCAAGATCTACTGCGACGGCGTCATGGAGTACCCGGCCCAGACCGCGGCGATGCTCGCCCCGTATCGCCGCAACGTGGGCACCGCGGAGGCACCGGAGTGGAAGTCGGGAACGACACGTGGACCGGATCCTTCCTGCGCGCAGGGCCGGGCCGGCTTCGTGGCCCTGGATCGCGCGGGCTGGCAGATCCACGTGCACGCGATCGGCGACCGGGCGACGCGCGACGCCCTCGACAACTTCGAGCGGGCGCGGCAGGAGAACGGCGACCGCGACCTGCGCCACACGATCACGCACCTCGAGGCGATCGATCGAGCGGACGTCCCGCGCTTCGCCAGGCTCGGCGTCGTGGCGAGCCTGTCGCTGCAGTGGGCGAGGCGCGACGCGTACACGGTGACCGGCACGCGCGGCTACATCGAGGACGACCTCTACGAGCGGCTCTTCCCCGCCGCGGAGCTCTGGCGGACGGGCGCGCTCGTCGCGGGCGGAAGCGACTATCCGGTCGATCCCTTGCGGCCGTTCGTGCAGATCGAGACCGCGGTGGACCGCACGGGCGAAGCGATTCCCGGCGTCTTTCCCGGAGCGCTCGCGGCGGGCGAGGCGATCGACGACCTCCTTGCCGTCGTCAAGATGCACACGATCAACGCCGCCGCCCAGCTCCACCACGAGCGGGACATCGGCTCGTTCGAGGTCGGGAAGCAGGCCGATCTCGTCGTGCTCAGCCAGAACCTCTTCCGCGTACCCACCGAGCAGATCTCGGAGACGCGCGTGCTCCTGACGATGACGGGCGGACGGATCGTGTTCGACGACGGAACCCTCACGCGTCCCTGACCCGCGTTTACCCGGATGGCCGCCACCGGGTGGATGAGCCTCGAGGCGCACTTTGAGCCGATCCGCTCACGGCGAGCGGTTCGGGGTTGGACCCTCGCCGGCGTCGGGGACGCCCTCCAGAACGGAGAAGGCGCGCGCCTTGATGAAGACGCCTAACGAAGAAGATCCTGACCTTCGTCTCTCGTCCCGTTGATTTCGTGGACCGTAACTGACTCCGCGTGCGCGGTGTCACAGCGCGGGTTGGATCCGCGACAGTTGCAGAGTCGCCGCGCGATTTCCGGCCGTGCGGAGGCGGGGGCTGCGCGCGACCGTCGCGGCACCTGTCTTGCACTTCAGCGCGGACGTCCACGGACGCGGGGGCTATTCGGTGTGGCGACCGTCACGGGGAGCCTACCGGTGCCGCGGGACCTGAAGACAGGTGGGAGTATGAAAGTTTCGAAGGCGACGGTCGTGCTGTCGAGTCTGATGTTGGC
>JBKPBQ010000303.1:0-18825 GCA_046726955.1 Acidobacteriota bacterium | reverse complement strand
CAGATGTGTATAAGAGACAGCCTCATGGCCGCGCGGCTGCCCGACCTCGCCCTCCGGGCCGCCGCCGATCTCGCCTCGCGACGTCTGCCCGCGGCGCTCGCTCCGGGGCTGCTGACGTACGTGATCACGGACCTCGCGGAGGAAGTGGAGCCGATCGCCCACGACGACTGGCTGGCCCTGTCGCGCTACGTCCTCGACATCAAGCCCGCGCGTGTGGACGACTACGTGGCCGCGCTCACCGGGGGAGGACCGTTGCGTCCCGCCGCCGATCCGGATACCGGGCCGTGATCGCGCTGGCGCTCATGCTGCTCCTGCAGGACCCCGGGGTCATGGTGGAGCCCGTGGAGCCGGTGCTCGCCTTCTCGGAGCCCGCCGAGGGGGCCTACGTGAGCGGGGAGATCACGGTGCGCGCGCACGTCGAGCCCGCCTCGGTCCCCGTCCTCCGCGTGAGCTTCAGCGCCGACGGCCGGCCCGTGTGCGCGAAGGAGCGGCCGCCCTTCGAGTGCCGGTGGGACGCGGGCCCGCTCGTGTCGGGGCACGACCTCCGGGCGGTCGCGGTGCTGCGCGACGGGAGAAGGCTCGTGGCCCGCGTGCGCACCAAGGAGGCGGAGTTCGCCCCCGGTGTGGACGTGGACGTGGTGCAGGTGGCGGCCACGGTCACGGACGGCAAGGGCCGCTTCATCCGCGGTCTCACCAAGGACTCGTTCCGCATCTTCGAGGACGGCGTGCCCCAGCCCGTGACGCACTTCATCGGGGAGGGCACGCCGCGCGACCTCGTGGTGGCGGTGGACATGAGCGGGAGCATGAAGGACGCGCTGCCTCTCTGCCGCCAGGCGGTGAAGAAGTTCCTGCAGACCCTCAAGGAGGAGGACAAGCTCACCCTCCTCGCCTTCAACGACAACGTCTTCACGCTCGCCCGGAGCGAGACGGACGCCGCGGCTCGGGCGCGCGCGGTGGACCGCCTGGCCCCCTGGGGCGGCACGGCGCTCTACGACGTCGTGCTTCGCTCGCTCGCCCTCCTCGACAAGCATCGGGGACGGCGAGCGCTCGTGCTCTTCTCGGATGGGGAAGACCGCTCGAGCCAGGCCACGGTGGAGGACGTCGAGCGCCGCCTCGAGGTGAGCGACTCGCCGATCTACGTCGTGAGCCAGGGGAAGGGCCTGCGCGAGAAGGACCTGAAGAAGATCATCGACCGCCTGGGGGAGACGAGCGGGGGGCGCGCCTTCTACACCGCGCGGATCGAGGACCTGCCCGAGGTCTTCGCGCAGATCTCCGAAGACCTGCAGAGCCAGTACCTGCTCGCCTACGACCCCACGAACTCCGAGCGCGACGGCACGTGGCGGACGATCAAGGTTGAGGTGGCGGGGCAGCCGTTCAAGGTGCGCGCGCGCCAGGGCTATCGCGCCGTCCCGCGGCGGAGGGCCGGTCCGTGAAGGTGCTGTTCGGGGCGGGGGCGCTCGTCCTCGCCCTTCCCGCTCTCGGCCAGGAGCCGCCGGCGCCGCCCGTGCCGCCCGCGGAAACGCCCACCTTCACGGTCGGCGTCGATGTCGTGGCCGTGGACGTCAACGTCGTGGACGACCGCGGCAACCCGTATCGCGGCCTCGGTCCCGAGGACTTCAAGGTCACGGTGGACGGCAAGCCGCGACGCCTCGTGACCGTCGAGTACGTGGACCTCTCGCCGGACGCCCGCAAGGAGCGCCTCGCCGCGCCGCCGGCGAAAGAGCTCGAGTACTCGACGAACGAGGGCGTCGTCTCCGGCCGCCTCATCGTCGTGGCCGTGGACCGCAACAACATCCGGATGGGGCAGGGGCGGCCCCAGATCGCCGCGCTGCAAAAGCTGCTCGACACGCTCGACCCCAACGACCGCGTCGCCGTCATCGGCATCCCGGGTCCCAGCCCCGACGTGGACTTCACGACCGACCACGAGAAGGCCATGAAGGCGGCGATGAGCATGCCGGGACAGGCGCGCTTCTTCAGCGTCCGCCTCGGCCTCGCCGAGGCCCAGGCCGTGGACGACCGCGAGCCCATGCGGCGCGAGCAGGTGCTCGACCGCGAGTGCCAGGGCGCGCAGGGGCCGGAGCTGCTCATCTGCATCCGCGGCGTCGAGGAGGAGGCGACCGAGCTCATCACGGAGTACCGGCAGCAGTCGGCAGCCTCGCTGCACGCGCTGCGCTCGCTCCTCCGGAGCCTCCGGCTCGTGGAAGGGCCGAAGACGATGATCCTCGTGGCCGAGGGCCTGGGCACCGAAGACGCGCGCCGGGGAGACCCGACGCAGATCAGCGACATCGCCGACGCGGCCGCCCAGTCGGGCACGTCGATCTACATCCTCCAGCTCGACCCGAGCCCCATCGACGTCACGCAGCAGCGCATCGTGGCCAGCGAGTCCGAGGACCGCAACGTGCACCGCGGAGGGCTGGAAACGCTCGCGGGGATGAGCCGGGGCACCGTCTTCCGGGTCGCCGCGGGCGCCGAGAACGCGTTCGAGCGGATCGGGCGCGAGCTCTCCGGCTACTACCTCCTCGGCTTCGAGCCCGAGGAAGGCGACAGGAACGGCCAGGGGCACGGCGTGAAGGTCCAGGTGGCGCGCCGAAACGTGTCCGTGCGCATCCGCGACCGCATCGTCATCCCCGTCGCGGACACGGGAAGAGCCGACGAGGAGGCGCTCGCCGCCTCGCTGCGCAGCCCCTTCCTCGCCACCGACGTCGTGGTGCGGGTGGCGACCTACGCGCTTCCCGATCCCGGGACGAAGCGCATCCGGGTCCTCGCGAGCACGGAGGTCGCGGAAGCGCGCGGAGGCGTCGCCTCGGCCTTCGTCCTCTCGGACAAGAAGGGCAAGGTGGTGGGCAGCGGCATGCTGCGGGTGGCCGATTCGCCCAAGGACGTCCTGCGTTTCTCGAGCACGATGGTCGTCGATCCCGGCGTCTACACGCTGCACGTCGCGGTGCGCGACCGGTCGGGCCGGCGGGGAAGCGTCGTCCACACCGTGAAGGCGGCCCTCGTCTCCGCGGGCGGGCTCGAGCTGAGCGATCTCCTGCTCGGGGCGCTCGGTCCGGACTCGGGCTTCCGCGCCGCCGCCCGCGGCTACGCCGAGAACGGGCGCCTCACGGCGCACCTCGAGATGCAGGGCAAGGACGCGCACCACGTGCAGCAGGCGGGAGTCGCCCTCGAGATCGCGGAGCTGGAGGGCGCGCCCGCGCTCGTGAGCGTGCCCATGCCCAGCGCGGGCGATGGCGCGGCGCGGTCCTCCCAGGTCACGCTCGGGCTCTCGATCCTGCCTCCGGGCGACTACGTGGCCCGGGCCACCGTGTCCCTGGAGGGCAAGAAGGTCGCCGGGATGTCGCGTCCCTTTCGCCTGCCCCCGACGGCGCGCGCCGCGGTGGGCGGCGCGGGCGGAACCAGTGGCCAGAGGACGGGTCTCACGGGGGCCGTGGGGCGCTTCGACCTCCGGCGCACGCTCGCCCCCGACGTGGTCGGCCACTTCCTCGACCGCCTGCTCGTGCTCACGTCGGGGCCGGTCTCTCCCGAGGTGAAGGCCGCGATCGACCTCGCCCGGTCGGGCAGCGTCGACAAGGTCCTCGACCGTCTCGCCTCCAACCAGCGCGAGGACGCGCGGCTCGCGTTCCTGCGCGGCCTGGGCTTTCTCGCCCGCAGCCAGGTGCCCGCCGCGGCCACGCAGTTCCGATCGGCGCTGCGCCAGGAGTCCGGCCTCTTCCCGGTCGCCTTCTACCTGGGTGCGACCTACGCGGCGACCGGCGACGACCTGCAGGCGGTGGGAGCGTGGCAGACCGCGCTCATCACCGAGACCGGCAGCCCCGTCCTCTACAGCCTGCTGGCCGAGGCTCTCCTTCGCATGGAGGAAGCGGAGCAGGCGGCGGACATCGCGAAAGAGGGAGCGGGCGCCTTTCCGGAGGACCAGGAGCTCAAGCGGCAGCTCGGGATCGCCTGCGCGATCGTGGGCCGCGACCCGGAGGCGCTCGACGTCCTGGGTCCGTACGTCGAGAGCCATCCGGACGACGGGGCGGCGCTCTTCGTGCTCCTGCGCGTGCTGTTCGAGGGGTTCGCCACGGGCGGAATGGGGGAGCGCGGCCTCGACCGCACGCGCCTCGTGCACTACGCGCGCGCCTACGTGGACACGCAGGGGCCGAACCGCGAGATCGTGGCCCACTGGCTCAAGTACCTCGAGCGGGAAGCGCACTGACGTCGAGCGGACCTCGTGCGGCATTGGCCGGCGGTAAGGTGCGCCACCATGCTCCTGACCGACGACCAGGCGGACGAGATACGACGGGGGCTCGCGGCCGGCGTGCGCGGGCCAGTCCTCATCAAGTGGGTCGAGCTCCTGCTCGCCGATCGCACCGAGCGGCGCAGGCGCGAGCTCGTGTCGCCACCGCCCGCGTGGCCGGGGCCGCTCGCGGGTCCGGTGCACCCGCCGACGTGGTCGAGCTGACGCACTCGGGTCGGAGCGCGCCGAGGGCGCGGCTCCTCGCCGACCGGAGGGAGAGATGATCGACAGCAGGCGTGCGGCGGGCCTCCTCGTTCTCGCCGTCACGGCCGCGGTCTATCGCGCCGGCGCGCAACCACCCGCCGAGGCGGCTGCGGTCCCGTCGTTCGAGCCCGCGACGTTCGCTCGCGCCGGCAGCGTGGACGAGCGCTTCCAGTCCTACAACGTCGAGATGGTGGAGGTCACGGGCGGCAGGTTCTGGAAGCCGTACGCGGACATCGATGCGCTCCTGCAGAAGGACAAGACGGCGCCGTCGCCGGCGCCCTCACCGGGCACACCCACGGGACTGAACCCGGCGCTCTTCCAATACCGGCCCCCGATCGACCTCGCCGACGCACGGATACGGAAGCTCGCGGCGGCCTTGGGGCCCGCATTCGTCCGCGTCAGCGGGACGTGGGCGAACTCGACCTACTTCCCGGAATCGGAAGCGCCGCCGAGCGCGCCGCCGAGCGGCTTCGGCGGCGTTCTCACGCGCGTACAGTGGAAGGGAGTCCTGCACTTCGCGCGTGCCGTGGACGCGAGGATCGTGACGTCCTTCGCCACGAGTGTCGGAACGCGCGACCAGACGGGCGCGTGGACGCCGACGCAGGCGCGCCGGCTGCTGGAGGCGACGCGTTCGATGGGCGGCACGATCGCAGCCGCGGAGTTCATGAACGAGCCCAACCTCGCGGAGTACGGAGGAACTCCGCCCGGCTACGACGCCGCCGCCTACGGACGCGACTTCAAGACCTTCCGGTCGTTTGCGAAGCAGGCGACGCCGGACATGATGATCCTGGGGCCGGGCTCGGTGGCCGAAGCCGGGCTCGCCGCATCCCGAGGGCTGAAGTCGCGCGATTTGCTCGCGGCCGCGGGCCCGGGAGTCGACGCCTTCTCGTATCACCACTACGGGGCGGTCTCGAAGCGGTGCAGCGGCCCGGGAGTGCCGCAGATGACGCCGGCCGAGGCGCTGTCCGAGGAGTGGCTCGCGCGCACCGACGCGACCCTCGCGTTCTATCGCGGCCTGCGCGACGAGTTCGAGCCCGGCAAGCCGATCTGGCTCACCGAGACCGCGGACGCCGCGTGCGGCGGCAATCCGTGGGGCGCGTCGTTCCTGGACACGTTCCGCTATCTCGACCAGCTCGGCCGCCTCGCGCGGCAGGGCGTGCGAGTCGTCATGCACAACACGCTCGCCGCGAGCGACTACGGGATGATCGACGAGAAGACGTTCGCCCCGCGGCCCAACTACTGGGGCGCGCTGCTCTGGCGCCGGCTCATGGGCGCGACCGTGCTCGATCCGCAGGTGGCCCCGCGACCGGGCCTCCACGTCTATGCGCACTGCCTGCGCGGCGTTCCCGGCGGCGTGGCCGTGCTGGCGCTGGCCACGGACCGGACGGCGTCAGCGGCGCTGCGGATCCCCGCGCGCGGGGAGCGCTACACGCTGGCGTCGGACGACCTGGAGAGCGCGCAGGTCGAATTGAACGGCAGCGTCCTCACGTGGGATGTCACGGGCGACCTGCCGCGTACGAAAGGCACGGCGGTTGGCGCCGGCGAGGTGAAGCTCGCCCCCGCGACGATCACCTTCCTGGCGTTTCCGGACGCGGGCAATGTCGCCTGCCGCTGAGCCGAGGAGGCCCGACACGGCACTCTCGGCGATGACTCGTGCCTTCCTCGAGCTGCAGAAGGCGGCTCGCGGCCTCCTGACTGTCGCCGTTCTCGCATCCGCGACCGGTCTACAGGGTGCTCCCGCGAAGTCGGCGCTCGAAGTCGCCGTGCTCGGCTCGGGCGGACCACGCGCCTTCGGGCGAGCCGGCTCGAGCTTCCTGGTGCTCGTCGAAGGTAGACCGCGGATCCTGGTGGATGCCGGCCCCGGAGCGTTCCTGCGAATCGGCGAGTTGGGGGTGGATCTGGAGCACGTGGACACGGTGCTGCTGACGCACCTGCACATCGACCACAGCGAAGACCTGGCCGCTTTCTTCAATGCACGCGCGTTGACGAGCGACGGGCCGATCTCGTACCGGATCTTCGGGCCGGATGGCGCCGGGCTCTTTCCGAAGACCTCGCGATTCGTCGACCTGCTGGTCGGGCGCGAGGGGGCCTTTGCCTACCAGGAGAGCTTTGGCGTCCGCGAGAGCTTCGACGTTCGGGATCTCGCGATCGGTCTGGACTCCGCGCCGGCCAGGATCGTCGATGCGGACGGCCTCGTGGTGGAAGAGATCGCGACCCATCACGGCGACTGTCCCGCGGTGGCCTATCGAGTCTCCTTCAAGGACCGGGCGGTGGTCTTCTCCGGCGACATGGATGCGTCGGCTCTCGCGAATCTCGTGCGTCTGGCGCGGGGAGCGGATCTGCTCGTCTTCAATTGCGCCGTGCTGGACCCGCCGGGTTCGCCGCCGCAGCTCTACGAGCTGCATACGCCGCCGAAGAAGCTCGGAGAGGCGGCCCGCGCCGCCGGCGCCAAGAGCCTGCTCTTGAGCCATCTCGCGCCGGACGTGGAGAGGCGCGAGGATGCGGTGCGCGCGTCGATCCGCGCGACGTTCGCGGGACCGGTGGCGTTTGCGCACGACAAGCTACGGGTGACGGTCGGGGAGTGACGTCGAGCGACCGAATCGGGCCCGAGTATGGGGTGGATGACGGGATTCGAACCCGCGACCTCCAGGGCCACAACCTGGCGCTCTAACCAAGCTGAGCTACATCCACCGCCGGTTTCGTCTGGCGCGCCTGAAGGGACTCGAACCCCTGACCCGCAGCTTAGAAGGCTGCCGCTCTATCCAACTGAGCTACAGGCGCCGTAACGGCTGATTCTAGCACGCGCGCCGGTAGCGGCCCGCCAGCCGTGCCGCGGCGCGGTCGCTCGGGTCGGCGGCGTCGCGCGGGTTTCGAGGCGCTCCTGGAGTCCTTGGCCATGGTTTGATACAACTGTATCACTACATAGCCACAGTTGTGATATCGTACGGCCGTGGGAGACGAACGAGCCCCGTGGCTCCTGCTCATCCACCAGATCCCGCCGGCGCCCAGCTACTTGCGGGTGAAGATCGGCCGGCGGCTCCAGGGCCTGGGGGCCCTCCTCGTCAAGAACTCCGTCTACGTGCTCCCCGCGAGCGACGAGGCGCTCGAGGACTTCCAGTGGGTGAGGCGGGAGATCGTGGCCGGCAAGGGCGAGGCCTGGGTCTGCCAGACGCGATTCGTCGAGGGACTCACCGACGCCGCCGTCAGTGAGCTCTTCCGGAGCGCCAGAGAAGCCGACTACTCGGTCCTTGCCCGCGAAGCGCGGAAGCTCCAGGAACGTCTTTCCCGGCCCCGCAAGGGCAAGAGCGTCCGCGAGCAGGCGGCGTCCACGCTCCTGCGGCTGAGAAAGCGGCTGGACGAGCTGCGCGCCATCGACTTCTTCGGCGCCGACGGCCGGGAGACCGTCGAGGGCTTGCTCGCTGCTGTCGAGTCCAGCCTGCGGCCGCCGCCGGCCGCGAAGGCCGCCAACGGCCCCCCGGCGTCCCCGGTTCGGGGGCGGACCTGGGTCACGCGGAGCGACGTGCACGTGGACCGCATCGCCAGCGCGTGGCTGATCCGCCGGTTCATCGACCCGGACGCCCGCTTCAGGTTCGTGCCCGGGCGCAACTACGCGCCGGCGCCGGGCGAGCTCCGCTACGACATGTTCGAGGCCGAGTTCACGCACGAGGGCGACCTCTGCACCTTCGAGGTGCTCCGCCGCCGCTTCGGGCTCGAGGAGCCGGCGCTCCGCGAGATCGCGGAGATCGTCCACGACGTGGACCTGAAGGACGGCAAGTTCTCCCGGCCGGAGGCGCCCGGGCTGGAGCGGCTCGTCGCGGGCATCGCGATCCGCCACGCCGACGACGAGGCGCGGCTGCGGGACGGCGCGGACGTGCTCGAGGCCCTCTACGAGTACTTCAAGAGGAAGGGATAGGCCATGGGAGACACGCTCGTCCTCACGCGCCGCGACGTTCGGGAGCTCCTCGGCTTCGACGAGTGCATCGAGGCCGTGGAGGCCGCCTTCCGTCTCCACGCCGAGGGGCGGAGCCTCGCTCCGGGAGTCCTCTCCGTGCCGGCGCCGGAGGGTAAGTTCCATGTGAAGGCCGCCGGCCTCGACCGGGGCCGGTTTTACGTCGCGACCAAGGTGAACGGCAACTTCCCGGGGAACCCCGAGCGGCGCGGCCTTCCCGCGATCCAGGGCGTGATCGTGCTCTCGGATGCCGAGGACGGACGGCCGCTCGCCGTCATGGACTCGATGGAGGTCACTCTCCGACGCACCGCGGCGGCAACCGCGGTCGCCGCGCGATGGCTGGCGCGCGAGGACGCAACGAGCGTCGCGATCGTCGGATGCGGCGTCCAGGGACGCGCCCAGCTCCAGGCCCTGGCTCGCGTGCTGCCTCTGCGCGCCGCCTTTGCCTTCGACGCCGACGCGGGCCGCGCCCAGGCCTTCGCGCGCGCTCTCTCGGCGGAGATGGGGCTGGACGTCTCGGCGGTCTGCGATCTCGCGGACGCGGTCTCTCGCAGCGCGGTCTGCGTCACATGCACCCCTTCGCGCCGGCCGCTGCTGTCGCGGTCGGACGTCCGGCCCGGCACGTTCGTCGCTGCCGTAGGCGCGGACAGCCCGGACAAGCAGGAGCTCCACCCGGAGCTGATGGCCGCGGCGAGAGTAGTGGCCGACGTCGTCGAGCAGTGCGCGGTGATGGGCGACCTGCGCCACGCGCTCGCGGCTGGCGCATTGAAGAAGGAAGACGTCCTGGAGCTCGCCGACGTCGTCGCCGGCCGCCAGCCGGGTCGCCAGTCGCCGGACGAGATCACGGTCTTCGACTCGACAGGCACGGCGATCGAGGACGTGGCGGCGGCGGCCCTCGTCTACGAGAAAGCCGCGGGGACGCCCGGCCGCCTGCGGGTCGCGCTGGGGGAGTGATGACGAACGCGACACCCGACGTGCCGCAGGCGCTCGCCGCGCTCGACCGCCATTTCGACGAGTTCCAGCGGATCCTCGTCGACCTCGCCCGGATCCCGAGCGTTTCCGCGGACGGATTTCCTGCGCAGGAGGTCCGGCGCTCCGCGGAGGCGTTCGCGGGAACCCTGCGCGAGACAGGCGTCGAGAACGTCGAGGTGCTCGAGATCCCCGGCGTCCACCCCTACGTCTACGGCGACTGGCTCGGGCGCCCGGGAGCTCCCACGATCGTCCTCTACGGCCACCACGACGTCGTGCCGCCGGGGCGGCCGGAGCGCTGGCTCTCCCCGCCCTTCGAGCCGGTCGTGCGCAAGGGACGCTTGTACGGCCGCGGCACCGCCGACGACAAGGGCGGGATCCTGCTCCACGTCGCCGCGTTTGCGGCGTACCTGCGCACGTCGGGGCTGCTGCCCTGCAACGTGAAGTTCCTGATCGAGGGCGAGGAGGAGATCGGCTCGGGAAACCTGGAGAAGTTCCTGGAGCGCTATCGGGAGCGGATGGCAGCGGACGCGGTCGTGCTCTCCGACACGTCGAACTTCGATACCGGCGTTCCCGCGCTGACCTACAGGCTGCGCGGGATGTGTCAGGTGGACGTGGAGGTCCGCTGCCTCGAGCGTCCCGTGCACAGCGGGCAGCGCGGCGGCGCCGTTCCCGATCCGGTGCAGGTCCTCTCCCGTCTAATCGCCGACCTCACGGCCGACGACGGATCGCTGAACATTCCGGGCCTCTACCGGCGCGTGGCGACGACCGGACGCCGCGAGCGGTCGCGGCTGCGCGCGCTGCCCTTCGACGAGAAGAGGTTCGCCCGCGCGGCCGGCCTCCTTCCCGGCGTCAGGCTCGCCGGCGAAAGAGGCTACTCGGCGTACGAGCGGATCTGGACTCGGCCCTCGCTCACGGTGATCGCGTTCGAGTCGCAGACGGTCCAGGGATCCTCGAACCAGATCGTGGACTCGGCGCGGGCGAGGATCTCGATGCGCACCGTCCCGAACATGGACTCGCGCGAGGCGGGCGAGCTTCTCGTCCGGAAGCTCACGCGCAAGCCTCCGCACGGAGCGCGCGTCGAGGCCCGGATCGTGAGGACGACGCCCTGGTGGTGGACCGATCCCGAGGGCCCGGCCTTCGCTGCGGCCCGGCGCGCCCTCGCCGCGGGCTTCGGGCGGGAGGCGGTGATGATGGGGGCGGGCGGCTCCATCGGCTTCGTCCAGCCCTTCTCGGGCTTCCTGAAGGGGGCGCCGTGCCTGCTCACGGGCGTCGAGGACCCGTCCTGCGGCGCCCATTCCGAGAACGAGAGCCTTCACCTCGGAGATTGGCGCAAGTGCATGCGCGCCGCCGTCCACCTGTACGACGAGCTGGGGAAACTGGAGGCCATGCGATGAAGCTCATGGCGAGCGTCGGTACCCTCGCGCTGCTTTCCACCGCCGCCGGGCCGGACGGAGCGGACGAACGCAAGCCGAGCCGCGCGTCGGAGCGCACGGACGTCGTGTTCGTCTGCACGCACGGCAACGTCAAGAGCCTGATCGCCGCCGAGTGGTTCAATCGGCTCGCCGCGGAGCGGGGGATCGCCGCGCGTGCCACGGCTCGCGGCCTCGAGCCGGAGAACCCCGTGCCGGCGGCGATCGCGGAACGCCTCCGGCGCGACGGCATCGACGTGGCCGGCTTCGAGGCTCGGGCGCTCGGCCCCGCGGACGTGGAACGCGCGTCGCGCCTCGTGACGATCGGTGTCGAGGCGCCGGCCTGGGCGGGCCAGAGCGGAGCCGTCGTGGAGACGTGGGACGGGATTCCGCCAGCCTCCGAGCGCTACGAAGCCTCCCGCAACGCCATGCGGGCCCGGATCGAGCGGATCCTGGACGCGCTCAAAGCGCCGAAGCCGAACCGGTGAGTGTGGAGGCGGAGGGCGAGGAGGGATCCGGCGACCGCGCCTCGTGCACGCTCTCGGGCCTCGCCCTCTACTTCCTCGGTCTCGGGACGACGGGCTTCGGGGGACCGATAGCACTCGTGGGCTTCATGCAGCGCGACCTCGTGGAGCGGCGCCGGTGGTTCACGGCGGAGGAGTACCGCGAGGGACTGGCTCTCGCCCAGCTCGCCCCCGGCCCGCTCGCCGCCCAACTCGCCATGTATCTCGGATGGGCGCGCGGCGGCGCCGCGGGCGCGGCTCTGGTGGGCGCGGCCTTCGTCCTTCCGTCGTTCGCCATGGTCCTGGCCCTCGCGATCGGCTATATCCGGTTCGGCGGGCTCGACTGGATCCAGGGCGCCTTCTACGGGATCGGGGCCGCGGTCATCGCCATCATCGCGCGCAGCGCGGTCAAGCTCACGCGCCTCACTCTCGGCCGCGACTCGCTCCGCTGGACGCTCTTCGCCATCGCCGCCGCGGTGACGGCCTGGACGGAGTCCGAGATCGTCTGGGTCTTCGTGGGAGCGGGGGCGGTGGCGGCGCTCGTCCGCGCCTCGCCTTGGACGAAGACGACGCCGGCCGTGGGGCTGGCTCTCCTGCCTCCGATCTTCGTGTCCGGTCTTGGCGGACCCGCCAGCTCCGACACGCTCTGGCGCATCGGCTGGTACTTCGCCGAAGCCGGGGCCTTCGTCTTCGGCAGCGGGCTCGCGATCGTGCCGTTCCTCCACGGCGGCGTCGTCGGCGAGCTCGGCTGGCTGAACGAGCGGCAGTTCCTGGACGCGGTGGCCGTGGCCATGATCACGCCCGGGCCGGTCGTGATCACGGTCGGGTTCATCGGTTACCTGGTGGCCGGTCCCCTGGGGGCGGTGATCGCGGCTCTCGCCACCTTCCTGCCTTGCTACCTCTTCACCGTGATCCCCGCACCGCACTTCCGGCGGTGGTCGAGGAACCAGGCCATCCGGTCCTTCGTGGACGGGGTGACGGCGGCGGCGACGGGGGCGATCGCCGGCGCCGCGTTCGTGCTCGGCCGCCGGGCCATCGTGGACGTCGCGACACTCGCGATCGCGCTGGCGACGCTCGGCGCGGCCACGCGCTTCCGCAAGCTCCCCGAGCCGCTCGTAATCCTCGTGGCCGGGGTCGTGGGCGTCATCGTGAAGACGATGCTCTGAGGCCTACTCGCGTTACCCTTCGACTAGTGACACTACAGGGACCGGGGCACACCCAAGGAGAACGCAGATGAAGGCTCGACAGGGATCGACGCTGGCCGCCGTGCTGGCCGTCGCCGTCGGGATGGCCGGACCGGCACGTGGCGAGGCTCCGAAGCTCGACACGGCGCGGATCGACGAGATCACGGGGCTCAAGGGCACGCTCATCGAGGACGAAGGCGTCTTCAAGGTCACGTCCCCGAGGACGGACACGAAGGTTGCCGTGGATGGCTGGACGATGCCGCCGTTCATGGGTCTCACGTCCTGGGCGTCCTTCAAGGCCGCTGACGGGGGCAAGGCGATGGTCATGGGTGACCTCGTGCTGTTCCAGGACGAGGTGAACCCGGTGCTGAGCGAGCTGCTCGACGCCGGCCTCGAGGTGACCGCCCTCCACAACCATTTCTTCTACGACGAGCCGAAGGTCTACTTCATGCACATCGGCGGCGAGGCCGCGCCCGCCGTGCTCGCCAAGGGGGTGCGGCGGGCCTTCGACAAGGTGAAGGAGATCCGCGCGCGGACACCCGCTCCCGCCGCGGGCTTCGGAGCCGCGAAGCTGCCCGCCGCAAGCGCCATCACCGGGAAGCCGATCGAGGACGCGCTCGGGGCCAAGGGACAGGCGAACAACGGCATGCTCAAGGTCGTGATCGGGAGGAGCGCCAAGGCGGAGTGCGGCTGCGACATCGGCAAGGAGATGGGCGTCAACACCTGGGCGGCTTTCGCCGGGACCGACGACGACGCGGTCTTGGACGGCGACTTCGCGATGCTCGATTCCGAGCTGCAGGGCGTCCTCAAGGCTTTGCGCGTCGCCGGAATCAACATCGTGGCGATCCACCACCACATGTCGGGGGAGAGCCCGCGGTACCTGTTCCTCCACTACTGGGGACGAGGCAAGGCCGAGTCTCTCGCCCGCGGCGTCCGCGCGGCGCTCGACACGCAGAAGAAGTAGAGACTCCTCAGGCGCCGGCGGCGAGGGCGTGTCGGGCGGGCAGCTGCTCGATTCGCGCGGCGGCGGCGAGGAGGCCGTCCTCGCCACGGATCTGCCGCGAGATCCATTGCAGCGACTGCCGATGGCCATCGCGGCAGACCCTCGCCACCGCGTCGACGAGGGCCGCGCTGTCCACCGGGGTCAGCGGCTCCACGATCACGCCCGCGCCGAGGTCGGCGCAGCGTCGGGCGTTGAAGGGCTGATCGAAAGCCATCGGCGCGAGCACGGACGGGATGCCGGCACGCAAGGCGCAGGCCGTGGTGCCGATGCCCGCGTGATGGACGACGGCCCGGGCTCGGGGAAGCAGATCGTCGAGGCTGACGAACGCGGTGAGGAGAATCGAGTCGGGCAGCGTCTCCGGCGGCGGAGAAGCCTCCGGCTGCAGTGTCGTCACAACGACGCGGCAGGAGAGCTTGTCGGCCACGTCTCTGGCCAGCCGGATCAGACGATCGAGGCCGACGGACGCCGTGTAGGACCCGAGGGAGAACACGACCGGAGGGGGGCCCGCCCGAAGGAAGGCTTCGAGCGGCGGCGGGAGCGCGGACGCGCGAGGCGGCGGGAACCCGAGCGCTTCCCAGCTGACGCGTCCCCCGGCGCCGCTGCCCAGGAAGTGCGGAGACCAGAGCCCGAGCACCCGCGATCGGCCTGGGCTGGGCAATGATCGGACGCCCCGTCGCTGGAGCGCGGGCTTGACGACGAGCCGTTCGGTGACGTGGGCGCAGAAGTTCCAGACTGCCCGGTACTCCGGTCGCTTCCAGACGGCGGCGCCGTAGGGCGACGGGCTGACCGCGATCTGCGCGAAGCCGTGGGAGAGGCTGAGGTCCTCCATCCCAACGCAGTTGCCGACGACCACGTCCACGCTCGCTCGTCGCCTGGCGACGTCGACCAGGACGTCCCGCTTGGCGAACGACTCCGGGACGACGTGGACGAGCGTGTACGCGATGAGCCGACGGGAGGGGATGGGAAGCCGCCGGACCCACTCGTACCGGGGCTCGCTCGCTTCGGGGAAGATCTCGACGCGGAAACGCTCGTCGAGACCGACGGAGGACTCGAGGGCGGCTCTCGTCTTCTGCGCGAGGACCTGTGTTACCGAATGCCCACGATCGGCGAGCACGCCTCCCAGCCGGGCCAGGGGCAGGATGTCTCCGAGGGCCGCTCCGGCACTGGGGAGGAGGAGGACGATTTCCTTCTTACGCACGACGAACGACACCTTCGGCCCCAGCTTACTCCCGCGGCGCGCACTCGGTACCTCTTTTTTGCGCTAGCGGTCAGGCCGGGGCGGGTCGGTGAGCGCGCGGAAGCCTTCGTCGAGCGCCGCGTAGCTGGGACGGGCGAGCTGTCGCACGACTTGTCCGTTGCGCAGGAACACGAAGCTCGGCCAGAGCCGTACCTCGAACGAGCGGCCGAGCGGGCGGCCGGGGCCGTCCTCGACCTTGACGTGCTTCACCTCGGGATGCTGGTCGAGCAGCTCCGCGACCCGCCGCGCTATCGCGCGACAGTGTCCGCACCACGTGGTGCCGAACTCGAGCAGCACGAGGCCGGTCTCGCGGTCGATCTCCTCCCGGCTCGGTGCGCTGCTCTCGTCGCGGTATGCGGTCTCGGCGGCCATTTGCTCGATATGGAAGGCGTTGGTCGGGGCGGGCGGATTTGAACCGCCGACCACCTGCGCCCAAGGCAGGTGCGCTACCAGGCTGCGCTACGCCCCGATGACGTCGATGATAGCAGGCGCGTCGCTAGGCTCCGAACTGGCGCAGGTGGTGGTCCATGTGGAGGTAGCCCCAGCGCAGCCAGTCCGCATCGGACATCGCGCCGAAGGTGGGGTGGGCGCGGCCGCCGAACGGAGGCGGCGGCGCCGCGACGCGCTCGAGAAGGGCGACGAGCGCCGCGACGTCGGCGGAGAAATCGGCCGGTTTCGTTCCGTCGCACTCCTGGTCGAGCTCCGGCCGGGTCTGGACGCCGCGGGGCCACGGGATCGGTGTGTAGAGGGCGATCGGCTTGACGATCGTGCGCCAGGCCCAGCTCCGACGCGGGCGCGCCTCCTTCTGCCCGAGGCACATGCGGAAGGAGTCGCTCAGATGGCAGACCGCCTGGTGAGGTGACATCCGGCCCCAGCGGCGCGCGCTGGCTGGTTGCAGGCTCTCCAGCCGGCGGAGTATCTCGGCCTTGTCGTTCGGCCGGGCGAGCGTCTTCACGACGGCTGCTTGCCGAGAAGCCGCTCCCCGCCGGCCTCGCGGAACGCGGCGAGGGCCTTCTCCCGACCCTCCTGGGCATCGGCGAGCACCTTCTGGAACTCCGCGTCGCCGCGGAGGCCGTCGAATTGCGGACGACCCGCGAGAGCGGGAGCGGCGAAGTAGCCGCGGTCCACGGCGCGTCGGAGGTGGGGCAGACCCCGGTCGTGGGCGCCGACGTCGCAGAGCAGCCAGCCCTCCTGGAAGATGGCCTCGGGGTCCTCCCGGATCTTCAGGCGGCTGACGTCGAGCATCCCTCTCATCATTTCCTCGACGCGACCGTCGAGCCACGCCATCAAGTATTGCGTCCAGGGCAGGAACGCGGGAATCGCCCGCATCTCGCGGATGTTCCGCAGCCGGGCGCGCGCCTCGTCACGCCGGCCTGCGAGGCCGAGGCCGATGACCCGGATCCCCTCGTCGCCGCTGCCCCCGAGAGGACGCTGCTCGGAGGCGAGAAGCGTCTCGACGTCGCCGGTCATGAGGACCGTCTGCTCGATGCTCGTGGGGACGTTCGGGTCCAGACGTCGGGCCTCCTCGTGGGCGGCGATCGCCTGATCGTATAGGCCGCAGTACCGGCACGCGTGGACGAGGCCCGCGAAGAGCTCGGGGTCGTTGCCGTGGCGGTCGGCTTCACGGAGGAGGCGCACCACGGCCTCCGTAGCCTGGCCCTTGTCGGCCTCGAGCTGCGCGAAGAACTTGTGGGCCACGGTGAGCCGCGGGTTGAGCTCGAGGGCCCGGCGGAACGCGGGCTCCGCCTTTCCGAAGTTTCCCGTCGAGTCGTCGAAGTACTTGCCGATGACGCGGTACGCCCGGCCGAGGTGGGCCCAGGCGGGGGCGAACCTGGAGTCGAGCTCGAGGGCGCGCAGGTAGAGGTCGCGCGCTTCCGGCAGGCCGTCGTAGGTCTTGGCGAGCTGGTTGGCGCGCAGGTAGAGCTGGTAGGCGCCGCCGTCCCGCGGCGCATCCATCGTCGGGGACGAAACTTCTGCGCCCAGCGAGGCCGAGAGAGCATCGACTACCTTGCGGGCGACGTCGTCCTGCAGGCGGAAGAGATCGCCGAGCGAGCCCTGCACCGTCTCCGAGGAGAGCAACGTCCCCGAGGGCGCCTCGACGAGCTGCGCGGTGGCGCGCAGCTGGTCGCCCGCGCGCAGGATCGTTCCCATCACGACGCGGTCCACGTCGGCCTCGGCGGCGACAGCCTTGAGATCGGGCGTCTCACCGGCGAACCGCGCGGCGGTCGCGCTGGAGCGGACGATCAGCGAGCTGATGGTGGAGAGCGACGTGGCGATCGCATCGGAGAGGCTGAAGGCCAGGAAGTCCGTCTCCGGATCGGGACGCAGCACCCGGAAGGGAAGGACGACGAGCCGAGTGAGCGCGCGGGCGAGCGCCGGGGTATCCGCTCCCGACACGCCGGCCACGGCGCGGAGCTCGTCCGCCATCGCCTCCGCCGACGGGAACCTCTCCGCCGGGCGCTTCCCGAGCGCGTGGCGTATCGCGCGGTCGGCCGACACGACCGCGGGCGAGCCGCTCAGGGCGGGGGGCTGCTCGTGGAGCGTCGCGTGGAGGATCTCGACGAGCGTCCGGCCGGCGAAGGCCGGGCGGCCCGCGAGCATCTCGAAGAGGATCGCCCCCGTCGCGAACAGGTCGGCTCGGGCGTCCACTGGATCGCCGGTGACCTGCTCGGGAGCCATGTAGCGGGGCGTGCCCACGAAGACACCCGTGCGCGTCAGCTCGTCGACGGAGAGGGGCGACGGCGAGTTCTCCAGGGGAGCCGACTTGGCGAGGCCGAAGTCGAGGAGCTTCACGCCGTGCGGCGTGAGGAACACGTTCGAGGGCTTCAGGTCGCGATGGACGATGCCGCGGGCGTGGAGCGCTGCGAGCGCGCCGAGGATACCGAGTCCGATCGGTGTCGCCTCGGCCACGCTGAACGCCCCGCGCCGCATCCGCTCGCCGAGCGGCTCGCCCTCGAGCAGCTCCATCACGATGAAGAGCCGTCCGTCTTCCTCCCCGATCTCGTAGAGCTGGCAGATGTTCGGGTGGCTGACACTCGCCGCCGCGCGCGCCTCGCGCCAGAAGCGCTTGCGGCCTGTCTCGTCGCTGGCGAGCGACTCCATCGTCTTGAGCGCGACCGTGCGCTCCAGCCGCTCGTCGCGGGCGGCGTAGACGATGCCCATCCCGCCCTGGCCGAGCTTGCGGAGGATCGCGTAGTGTCCGATCCGGGCGGGGATTTCTTCCGGGAGGATCTCGAGCGAGGGATCGGAGACGGGCGGGGGAGTCGCTGCCGTCTGGGAAGGTGCGGTGCCCCTCAGCCAGTCGCCGAGCGCCCGCAGCGGTCCCCGCGCTGTCTTCTCAGACTTGTCCGACACTGGCGATCATAACGCGTCCGGGCGGTTCGGGCAGGGCCCGTTCTCCGGTGCTACCCTGGAGTAGAGGATCAAGAGTATGGACATCGTCCGCGGCAAGCGCCTCGAGCGCTCCGACCACTGATTCTGAGACGTTCTCTCCCGCTTCGCGGGCCGGGTCACGATCGACCTCGGAACGGGAGACGGACGCCTGCCCCTCGCCTGGGCGCGCGCCGAGGCCGATCGGCTCTTCATCGGGGTCGACGCCGACGCTTCCCGTCTTCGCGAGCTGTCCGGCCGCGCGTCTCGCGCCGGCCTCGCCAACCTCGTCTACGTCCGGGCCGCCGCCGAGACGCTTCCCGTCGAGCTCGCCGGAGCCTGCGATCGGCTCACCGTCGTGCTGCCGTGGGGCAGCCTGCTCGCGGTGGTGGCTGGCCCCTCCGTCGAGCCGTTACGCGGCCTCCGCTCTCTTTGTCAGCCCGGCGGTCGGCTGACGATCGTCCTGGGGAGCCATCCCCTTCGCGACCAGGCGGAGCTCCTCCGTCTCGGGATTCCATCGCTGGATCCGTTGCACCTGACGAGCGCGCTCGCCCGCGGCTACTCCGAAGCGGGCTTCGAGCGGCTCGCGGTCCGCGCGATGGATCCGCGCGAGCTCACGGCCTGGCCCAGCACGTGGGTCCGCCGGCTGTCGTTCGGCGGCGAGCGCACGTTCGTCCGGATCGACGCACGCGCCGCGGGCCGGGACGGCCGCGGCC
>JBKPBQ010000302.1:0-4037 GCA_046726955.1 Acidobacteriota bacterium | reverse complement strand
GCCCTGGAGTCCCGCGCGCATGAGCGCGGCGCGAAGGAGACGAGCGATCCCCATACCCGCGGCCCCCGCCCCAACGAGGACGATCCGCTGCGCGGCGAGCGGCGTCCCCGTGGCCCGCCCTCCCGCGAGCATCCCCGCGAGCGCGGTGGCCGCGGTGCCCTGGATGTCGTCGTTGAACGACGGGAGAACGGTGCGATAGCGGTCGAGCAGCTTGAACGCGTTCCACTGCTTGAAGTCCTCCCACTGGAGGACGGCCTTCGGGAACCGTCGCGCGACCGCCCGCACGAACTCCTCCACCACCGCCTCGTAGCGCTCTCCGCGGAGCCGCGGGTGGCGCCAGCCCACGTAGAGCGGGTCGGCGAGAAGCTCGGGGTTGTCGGTGCCCACGTCGAGGCTCACGGGCAGCGTCTCTGTGGGATGGATGCCCGCGACCGCAACGTAGAGTGCGAGCTTGCCCACTGGGATCCCCATCCCGCCGGCTCCCTGGTCGCCCAGCCCCAGGATCCGCTCGTTGTCCGTGACCACGACGAGGCGAACGTCGTCGTAGGGCGCGTTGCCGAGCACGTCGTCCACGTGCCCCTGCTGGTCGGGGTTGATCCAGAGCCCGCGGGCGCGCCTGAAGATCCGGCTGTACTCCTGGCAGGCCCGGCCGACCGTCGGCGTGTAGACGATGGGCAGGAACTCCTCGAGGTGCTCGAGGAGGACGCGGTAGAAGAGGATCTCGTTGCGGTCCTGGATGGCGGACAGGCCGATGTAGCGCTCGAGCGCATCCGCCTTGCGGACGATGTTGCCGTAGGCGCGCCGCACCTGCTCGTCGATCGTGGTGACGGCGGCGGGAAGGAGGCCGGCGAGACCGAAGCGCCGCCGCTCGTCCGCGGTGAACGCGGTCGAGCGGTTGTACATCGGGTGGTTCAGGAGGGCGGGCCCGCGCAAGGGCACGGTCACGTGGTCGAGCCCGTCGGCGTCGCGCCTCAGGCGGTAGGACTCCATCGCCGGGAACATCTTCGCCGCTCCAGGGAGCGGTGCCAAGCGCGTTCGGAAGCGCCTGGCTCGCGAGTATGATCGGCGCCCAATGGAAGCCCCTCGACTCGTCCGCGCCATCGGCCGCTGGGACCTCACCGCGAACGTCGTCAACGGCGTCATCGGGGCGGGGATCTTCGGCATTCCCTCCGGCGCGGCGGACCGGCTCGGGCCGTGGAGCCCGCTCGCGTTCGTGCTCGCCGCCGCCGGGATCTACCTCGTCGTCTTCTGCTTCGCGGAGGTGGGGAGCCGCTACGAGGAGTCGGGCGGACCCTACCTCTACGCCCGCGAGGCCTTCGGCGCCCACGTGGGCTTCCAGGTGGGCTGGCTGCACATCTGGACGCGGCTGCTCTCCGCGGCCGCGATCCTCGACGTCTTCGTGCGCTACCTGGGGAGCGTCGTTCCCTGGGCGGCCACGACGACCGGCCGGGCCGCGGTCATGACGGCCATCGTCGCGATCGTCACGGTGCTGAACGTCTGGGGCATTCGCCAGACGGTCTGGGCCGTCAACGCGGTGACCATCGCCAAGCTCCTCCCGCTCGTGGCGCTCGTGCTCCTCGGCCTTCCCCAGATCCGCGGCGACGTGCTGGCGACGCAGACGGTAACCGCGCCGCGGTGGGCGGATGCGCTCCTCTTCGTCATCTTCGCCTACGGCGGGTTCGAGTCCGGGATCGTGGCCGCCTCGGAGACGCGCGATCCCCGAAAGGACCACGGCTTCGCCCTCGTCGCGAGCTTCGCCATCGTGACCTTCGTCTACTGCCTCGTCCAGCTCGTGGTCGTGGGCGTCCTCCCGCACGCGAAGGACACGCAGACTCCGGTGGCCGCAACGCTCGCACAGCTCGTGGGCCCGGCGGGAGCCATCCTCGGCAGCGTCGCCGCGATGATCTCCGGCTACGGCTGGATGATGAGCTTCGCCCTCATGGTCCCGCGGATCGCCTTCGCGATGGCCACGAGGCACGAGCTGCCCGCGGCACTCGGCAGCGTCCATCCCCGCTTCCGCACCCCGCACGTCTCGATCGTCGCCGTCTCCGCGGCGGGGCTCGCGCTCGCCCTCCTCGGCACGTTCGAGAACGCGGCGAACCTCTCGGTGGTCACCCGGCTCTGCATCTACGTGCTCGTCTGCGCAGCGCTCCCCGTTCTTCGGAAGCGGGGAGGCGACGCGCCATTTCGCCTGCCCGGCGGCCTCGCGGTGGCGGCGGTGGGAATCGTCTTCTGTCTCTGGCTCCTCGCCACCCGCTCCTACGCCCAGGTGGGCTGGCTCTTCGCGATCATGGCCGCCGGCCTCGTGGTGCGCTACGTCGCGGGCCGTGCCGCGACTCGTGTTACGCTCGCGGCGTGAAGTCGGCTCGCGGGGGCCCTCGTAGAAGATGATCCCGCGCTACTCGCGCCCCGAGATGGCGCGCCTGTGGTCCGACGAGAACCGGTTCGGGACTTGGCTGCGCGTGGAGATCGCGGCCACCGAGGTCCTCACCGAGCGCGGGGTCGTGCCCCCCGAAGCGCTCGCCGCCATCAAGAAGAAGGCCCGCTTCGACGTGGCCCGCATCGAGGCCATCGAGAAGGAAGTCCAGCACGACGTGATCGCCTTCGTCTCGAACGTGGCGGAGTCGATCGGGGCCGAGGGGCGCTGGCTGCACTACGGGCTCACCTCATCCGACGTCGTGGACACGGCGCTCAGCCTCATGATGCGCGACGCCTGCGAGCTCATCGCCGAGGACCTGCTCGCGCTCATGGCCGCGGTGCGGGAGCGTGCGTTCCGGCACAAGCGCGCGGCCATGATCGGGCGGACGCACGGCGTCCACGCGGAGCCCATGACCTTCGGCGTCAAGATGGCGCTCTGGCACACGGAGCTGGAGCGGCAGAACCACCGGCTCGGCCGCGCGCGATCCGCGATCTCGGTGGGAAAGCTGTCCGGAGCCGTGGGCACGTTCTCGCATCTGCCTCCCGAGGTGGAGGAGGCGGTGTGCGCTCGGCTCGGCCTGGCTGCCGCCCCCGCGTCCTCGCAGGTGCTCCAGCGCGACCGGCACGCCGAGGTGCTGACGACACTCGCGCTCCTGGGGGGGAGCCTCGAGAAGTTCGCGACCGAGATCCGCGCCCTCCAGAAGACGGAGGTGCGCGAGGTCGAGGAGCCGTTCGCGGCCGGACAGAAGGGCTCCTCGGCCATGCCCCACAAGCGCAACCCCGTGGGCTCCGAGCAGGTGGCCGGGCTCGCGCGTCTCCTCCGCGGCTACGCCATCGCGGCCATGGAGAACATCGCCCTCTGGCACGAGCGCGACATCAGCCACTCCTCGGTCGAGCGCGTGATCGTGCCCGACAGCTTCCTCGCCCTCGACCACATGCTGCAGCGCTTCACCGACATCGTGAAGGGCATGACGGTGGACGAGGCCCGGATGCGCCGCAACCTCGAGTCCACGAACGGGATCGTCTTCTCCGGCCAGCTCCTCCTCGAGCTCACCGCCCGCGGGATGCGGCGGGAGGACGCCTACCGGATCGTCCAGGGGCACGCCATGGAGGCGTGGAAGAGCGAGGGCGACTTCAAGGCCCGCGCCTCCGCGGATCCCGAGGTGCGCAAGGTCCTCTCGGAAGACGAGGTCGCGGAGGTCTTCCGGCTGGAGCGCTATCTCGGCCACGTGGACGCGATCTTCCGTCGCGTCTTCGGAGAGTCGCGTGATTGAGGGCTTCGTGACGGTCGCCGAGGATCCGAGGCTCCAGGCGCTGATCGCCTCCGGCATCCTCCTCGCCGCGGCCTACGTGGTGGCCCGGCTCGTGTCGTGGGTCACGGGCCGGATCCTGCGCCGCGCGGCCCAGCGCACGGTGACCCCCCGCGACGACCATCTGATCGCGGCGCTCAAGCGCTCGCTGACCTACAGCGTCTTCCTGTTCGGAGCGATGGCGGCGGCGGCGTCGCTGCCCGTCTCCGAGGCCGCGCACCTGCGCATCCTCCGGGTCCTGGTCGCGCTCTGGGTCGTCGCGATGACGCTCACGCTCATCCGCGGCTGGAAGCTCGGCCTCGTCTGGGC
>JBKPBQ010000301.1:0-11046 GCA_046726955.1 Acidobacteriota bacterium | reverse complement strand
TCCCTCGTGGCCGCGGGCATCCTCGGCGCCGCCTTCTCCCCGTCGCACTCGGTGGTCTTCCTGCTGTTCCTCGTGATCCCGAGCCTGCTCATCGCGGAGGCGCTCGCCCGCGGACGGGGCCTGCTGCGGGGCTGCGGGTGGGCGTTCGTGCTCGTCTCCCTGCAGATCTCGCTGGCGCTCGTGTTCCGCAGCGAGCCCATGTCCAAGAGCTTCCTGGCGCCGCTCGACGAGTTCAGCTCCCCGCAGTTCCTGGAGGGGCTGAAGGCGAGCGGGCTGCCGCCCGAGAAGATCGCGGACTGGACGGAGCAGATGACGGCGCTGCGAAACGCCATGGCCGTCGTCTTCCCCGGCGCCTACATCATCGCGGGCGGCCTCGTCGTGCTCGCCAACGCCGCTCTCCTGCGCTTCTACCTGGCGCGACGCGACCCCGGCTGGCTCGAGGGCGGCGAGTTCGAGCGCATTCGCTGGTCGCCGCTGCTCGCCGTGGCCTTCGTGTTCGCGGGAGCGTCGGTGGCCGTCGCCGACTTCCGCCCCGCCGCCTACAACGTGCTCCTGGTGCTCGCGTTCTTCTTCATGCTCCAGGGGCTCGCCGTCACCGCCTTCTACGCCCACCGCCTGAACGGTCCGCCCCTGCTGCGGGCGGCGGTGGTGGTGCTCGTTCTCATCAACCCCTGGGCGCCGCAGATCCTGTCCCTGCTCGGCCTGTTCGACACCTGGATCGACTTCCGCAAATGGGCCGAGCCGCCGGAGACGAGGAAGCCGTGAGCGGGTCCGGGACGAACCGTCAGGGAGTGATTCGATGGAGCTGATCCTCAGGGAAGACGTGAGCACGCTGGGCCGCCGCGGCGACGTGGTGAAGGTCGCCGACGGGTACGGGCGCAACTACCTGCTGCCGCGCGGGCTGGCCATGGTCGTGACCGAGTCGAACAAGGCCATGATCGAGAAGGAGAAGAAGGCCCACGCCGCGCGCATGGCCAAGGAGAAGGCCGAGTTCGAGACGCTGGCCGGCCGCATCTCCGGGCTGCGCTTCATCGCCCCCCGCAAGGTGGGCGAGAACGACCAGCTCTACGGCTCGGTGACCTCGGGCGACATCGGCGAGTTCCTCAAGGGCAAGGGCATCGAGATCGACAAGCGCAAGGTCCAGCTCGACGACCCCATCAAGACCCTCGGCGAGCACGAGGTGAAGATCAAGCTGCACCCCGAGGTCTCGGCGACGCTGAAGCTGCTGGTCACCAAGGAAGGGTAGAGGTCCCGACCCGATCCGTGACTTCGAGCCCGGATCGGGTCGGAACTGAACACCTCAAGTAATTCCTGAAGCAACTCCGTCCGGACGGAGTTGGCTCCGGTCGCCGTCCGCTCGTCGCGATGCGGTGACACAAATCAGTCCTCCGCGGTCACCCTCCTGTCATAGAATTCGCGGACCGACGTGGCCACCGAGATCCCTGCGAAAGACAAGACGCTCCCCCACAACCTCGACGCGGAGCGGACGGTCCTCGGGGCCGTGCTCGTGGACAACCAGGCGTTCAACTCCGCGGCGGAGATCCTCACCCGCGACGACTTCTACCGCGAGTCGCACCGGCGGATCTTCGAGGCGATGGCCGTGCTCACGGAGAAGAGCCAGCCCATCGACCTCGTCACGCTCAAGGACGAGCTCGCGCGGGCCACGGCGCTCGAGGCGGCGGGCGGCGCCAGCTACCTCGCCGGGCTCGTGGACGGCGTGCCGCGCCTCACCAACGTCGAGCACTGGAGCCGGATCATCAAGGAGCGGGCGGTGCTCCGGAACCTCATCCACGCCTCGAACCGCATCGTCCAGTCCTGCTACGAGGCGGAGGAGGACGCGGCCACCCTCCTCGACCGCGCGGAGAAGTCGATCTTCGACATCGCGGAGCGGCGCATCCGCCAGGGCTTCGTAGGCATCCGCGACATCGTCAAGGAGAGCTTCCGGACGATCGACCAGCTCTCCCAGTCGAAGGACCTCGTCACCGGGCTGCCCACCGGGTTCGTGGACATCGACGAGATGACGAGCGGGTTGCAGAAGGGCGATCTCGTGATCGTGGCCGCGCGGCCGGCGATGGGGAAGACGTCCTTCTGCCTGAACGTCGCCCAGCACGCGTCGCTCCGGGCGGGAGAGACGGTGGGGCTCTTCTCGCTCGAGATGTCGAAGGAGCAGCTCGTGCTCCGCATGCTCTGCTCGGACGCGCGGGTGGACGCGCATCGTCTCCGCACGGGCAAGCTCAACGAGAAGGACTGGGCGCGGCTCGCCAAGGCCTACGCCGACCTCTCGAGCTCGCGCATCTTCATCGACGACTCCGCGAGCGTCACGCCCCTGGAGATGCGGGCCAAGTGCCGCCGCCTGAAGGCCGAGCACGGCCTCGGGCTCGTGGTCGTGGACTACCTGCAGCTCGTGACGGGCGGGGTCAAGATCGAGAACCGCCAGCAGGAGATCTCGTCGATCAGCCGCTCGATGAAGGGCCTGGCCAAGGAGCTCGGCGTGCCGGTCGTCGCGCTCTCCCAGCTCTCGCGCGCCCCGGAAGCGCGCACGGACCGCCGTCCGCAGCTCTCGGATCTGAGGGAGTGCGTCACGGGAGACACGCTGGTGGTGCTGGCCGATGGCCGGCGCGTGCCGATTTCCGAGCTCGTGGGCACGGAGCCGGAAGTCGTGGCTCTTTCCCCAGAGCAGCGCCTCGTCCGCGCCCGGAGCGACAAGGTATGGCGCGTGGGCCAGCGCCCCGTCTTACGCATCCACCTCGCAAGCGGACGCTCCTTGCGAGCGACGGCCCAGCATCGGCTGCTGGGGGCTCGGGGATGGGTTCGCGTCGGCGATATCCAGCCCGGTGACCGCTTGGCGTTGGCCCGGACGCTTCTGGAGCCACCCGCTGCCGAGGAATGGCCCGAGAGCCATCTGGCCCTCCTGGGCCACCTCATCGGCGACGGTAGCTACCTCGTGCATCAACCGCTTCGGTACACGACCGCATCCGAGGACAACAGCCGAATCGTCAGCGATGCGGCGCGGGAGTTCGGCTGCACCGTGAACCGCCATGCCGGGCGTGGCAACTGGCACCAGCTCGTCATGAGCGGCAATGGGAACCGCTGGCATCCCCAAGGCGTCAATGCCTGGCTTCGAGAGCTGGGAATCTACGGGCAGCGGTCCCACCTGAAGCGTGTTCCCCGAGCGATCTTCCAGCTCGACAACCGCTGTCTGGCGATCTTCCTGCGTCACCTGTGGGCCACGGACGGCTGCATCACCTTTGGTCAGAAGCGCCGTCCCGGCGTCTTCTTCTCGACGTGCAGCCCGGGACTGGCGGCCGACGTCGCGGCCCTGTTGCTGCGGATCGGGATAGTGGCGCGAATCCAGAAGGTGATACAGAGGAAGGGTCGTCCGCTGCTCTGCGTGCACGTCAGCGATGCGCCGAGTCAGCGAACCTTCGTCGACGTGGTGGGGGCGTTCGGACCGCGGTCCGCCCCCGCGGATCGGCTTCGCGAGGTCCTTCGTGACCGTCGCACGAATACCAACGTCGATACCGCGCCGATCGAAACCTTCGAGCTCGTCCGTGCGGCAATGGCCAGGCGCGGGATCACGCAGCGAGCCATGGCCGCCCTGCGGGGGACGTCGTACGGGGGCACATCGCACTTCGCGTTCGCTCCCTCGCGCTCGGTAGTATCGAGCTACGCGACGCTCCTCGAGGACGAAGGGCTTCGTCAGCTCGCCGAGAACGACGTGTTCTGGGATCGTGTGCTTTCCGTCGAGCCGGCAGGTGAAGAGGACGTCTTCGATCTGACCGTGCCCGATCCCGCGTCATGGCTCGCGGACGGAATCGTCAGCCACAACTCGGGCGCCCTCGAACAGGATGCAGACGTCGTGATGTTCATCTACCGCGAGGAGGAGTACAAGCCCACGGACGAGAACCGCGGGATCGCGGAGATCATCATCGGCAAGCAGCGCAACGGCCCCACCGGGAGCCGCAAGCTCGCGTTCATCCGCGAGTTCACGCGGTTCGAGAACCTGGACTGGCGGGGGCCGGGCTCGTAGCCTTCCTGCGCGCGAGGACCGCGAAGGTCTCGAACGCGATCTGCAGGCCGAGGAAGAGCGTCGCTTCCGTGGGATCGAGCGGGGGCGCCATCTCCACGACGTCCATGGCCCGCACGGGCAGCTCCTCGAGGAGCCCGCGCGTGAGGTCGAGGAGCTGACGGCTCGAGAGCCCTCCCGCCACCGGCGCGCCGGTTCCCGGGGCGCACGCGGGATCGGCCACGTCGATGTCGAGCGTGAGATAGACGTCGGAAACGCCGGCGAGCCGCTCCTGGGCGAGCTTGACCGCGGCCGCCATCCCCACGCGCTCGAGCTCGCGCGCCGGCACGAACGCGATCCCGGCCTCCTTCATGAAGGCGATCTCGCTCGGGTGGTAGGAGCGCGTGCCGAGGATCAGCAGGTGCCGCGGCTCGAGGGCGCCCGTCTCCAGGGCCCGGCGCATGGGACAGGCGTGCGACGTCCTCGAGCCGTCGTAGATGTCGAACAGGTCGGGGTGCGCGTCGAGCAGCACCATCCCGAATCCTCGCGCATGCCGGGACGCGAACGCCCGCGCGAGCGGGATCGTCACCGAGTGGTCGCCGCCGATCGAAAGGAGGAAGGACCCGGCCATCTCCCGCGCCGCCGCGTCCTGCACGCGCTCGAAGTACTCCGCGCGCGCCGCCTCCGAGCCGTCGACGGCACCCGTGTCATCGCGAGGCGGAGGGACGTCGCCCGCGTCGCGCACCCGGAACCGCGAGGGCTCCACGACGTAGCCGTCCTCGGCGACGGCGGCGGAGCAGTTGGAAATGGCACGCAGCCGCGACGGAGCCTCGGCGGCGCCCGCGCGGAAGCACACGGCCCCGTCGTAGGGGACGCCGAGTATCGCGACGTCGGCTCCGGGCGGGCTCGCGGGGGGAGCGAGGTCGCCCCAGGGGTGTCGGGGCAGCATGGGCGTTGCCGCCCACAAGTATAGCGACGCGCTCCGCCTTGACCACGGCGGCGCCGCGCACATAGGCTCCCGCCTACCCAAGCCTCAGGGAGGCCGAACCATGCCCCACCATCTCCGCCCTGTCCTCGTCCTCGCCGGCCTCGCCGCGATCTGCGCGCCGCCGACCCTGGCCGCCGACAAGCCGCCCGAGCCCTTCCAGGGCATGAAGTACCGCCTCGTCGGCCCCTGGCGCGGCGGACGCGCCATGACGGCCGTGGGGACGACGGCCGATGCGAACACCTACTACGCGGGCTACACCGGAGGCGGGGTCTGGAAGACGACGAACGGCGGCGCCTCCTGGACGAGCCTCTTCGACAAGGAAGCCGTCTCCTCGATCGGCGCGATCGCGGTGGCGCCGTCGGACCCGAGCGTCGTCTACGTGGGCACGGGCGAGGCCTGCATCCGCGGCAACCTCTCGCACGGCGACGGTGTCTACAGGTCCAGCGACGCAGGCAAGACCTGGACGAACGTCGGGCTCAAGGACACGCGCCACATCGGCGCCCTCGTCGTCCACCCCAGGGACCCGAACCTCGTGTACGTGGCCGCGCTCGGCCACGCCTTCGGGCCGAACGCAGAGCGCGGCGTCTTCCGCACGCGGGACGGCGGCAAGACCTGGGAGAAGGTCCTCTTCAAGGACGACAAGACGGGCGCCATCGACCTCGCCATGGACCCCCGCAACCCCAGCATCCTGTTCGCCGCGCTCTGGGAGGCGAACCGCACGCCGTGGAGCCTCACGAGCGGCGGCCCGGGCAGCGGACTCTACCGCTCCGCGGACGGCGGCAACACCTGGAAGAAGGTCGAGGGCAAGGGCTGGCCCGACGTTGTCCTGGGGCGGATCGGCGTGAGCCTCTCCGGCGGCGACAGCCGACGCGTCTACGCGATGGTGGAGGCGGCCGACGAGAAGGGCGGCCTCTACCGCTCGGACGACGGGGGCGAGAGCTGGAAGCAGATGACGGACGATCACCGGCTGCGCCACCGGCCCTGGTACTACACGCACGTCGCCGCCGACTCGCGCGAGCCCGACACGGTCTACGTCCTCACCGTCGGCTTCTACCGCTCGCGCGACGGGGGGAAGACGTGGACGCCGATCGAGACGCCGCACGGCGACTACCATCACCTCTGGATCGACCCCGAGAACCCGCGGCGCATGGCCGCGGCCGACGACGGCGGGGCCACGATCAGCGTGGACGGCGGCGAGACTTGGAGCAGGCAGGACAACCAGCCGACCGCGCAGTTCTACCACGTGAGCACGGACGACCAGTGGCCCTACGTGCTCTACGGGTCGCAGCAGGACAACTCCTCGATCGCCATCCGCAGCCGGAGCGACGAGGGCGCGATCACGCGCGCGGACTGGAAGGCGGTGGGGGGCGGGGAGGCCGGCTACATCTCGGCGACACCCGACGGCAGCGCCGTGTACGCCGGCGAGTACTTCGGCATCCTCACGCGCTACGAGGAGAAGACCGCGCAGGCCCAGAACGTGAGCGTGTGGCCGGACAACACCGACGGCCACGAGGCGGCTAACCTGAAGTACCGGTTCAACTGGACGGAGCCCATCCTCGTGTCACGCCACGACCCGAGCGTCGTCTACTACGCCGGCAACGTGATCTTCCGGACGAGCGACGGCGGGATGAGCTGGACGCCCATCAGCGGCGACCTCACGCGGAACGACAAGACGAAGCAGCAGCGCTCCGGCGGCCCCGTGACCGGCGAGAACATCAGCATCGAATACTACGACGTGGTCTTCGCGCTGGCGGAGTCGCCGAAGCAGAAAGGCCTCCTCTGGGCGGGCACGGACGACGGCCTCGTGCAGGTCACGCGCGACGACGGGAAGACGTGGACGAACGTCACGCCCAAGGACCTGCCGGAGTGGAGCCTCGTCAGCCAGATCGACGCCTCGCCGCACGACGCGGGCACCGCCTACGTGGCCGTGGACCGCCACGAGCTGGACGACTACAAGCCCTACGCCTGGGTCACGCGCGACTACGGCCAGAGCTGGCGCCGCCTCGCCACCGTCGGGATCCCCGACGGCAGCTTCGTGCGCGCCGTGCGCGAGGACCCGGCACGCAAGGGACTGCTCTACGCGGGGACGGAGACCGGCGTCTTCGTCTCGTTCGACGACGGCGGGCACTGGCAGCCCCTGAAGCTCAACCTCCCGACCGTCCCCATCCGCGACCTCGTCGTAAAGGGAGACGACCTGGTGCTGGCTACGCACGGGCGCGCGTTCTGGATCCTCGACGACCTGGCGCCGCTGCGGCAGTGGAGCGACGCGGTGGCGAAGGCCGACGTGCACCTCTTCGCGCCGAGCGCCGCCTATCGCTACCGCGCGGACAGCAGCCGCGCCTCCTTCCAGGGCAAGAACCCCCCGTCCGGCGCCATCGTCTATTACCAGCTCGCGCAGAAGCAGACGGAGGTGAGCCTGGAGGTCCTCGACGGGTCCGGCAAGGTGATCCGCCGGTACAAGAGCGAGGAGGAAGTCATCCCCGACAAGCCGCTCCCCGAGCGGCCGGAGCCCGACGAGAAGCCCGACGTCATGCCCAAGGAGGCGGGCCTGCACCGCTTCGTGTGGGACCTTCGCCACGACAAGCCCAAGCTCGTCGGCTCCGCGATCTACGACATGGGCACGCCCCCGATGCCGATGGTGCTTCCGGGCACGTACCAGGTCCGTCTCAGCGCCGGCGGAAAGACGCTGACCGCCCCCGTCGAGGTCCGGCTCGACCCGAGGGTCAAGACGTCGGAGGCCGACCTGCGCCGCCAATACGAGATGATGCTCGACATCCGCGACACGCTCGCCCGCGCGCACGAGGCCGTGCTCGAGATCCGGGCGGTACGCAAGCAGCTCGAGGCGCTCAAGACGCGCGTGGGCGACTCCGCCAAGGGAAAGGCGGTCGTGGCCGCGGCCGACGCCATCGACGCGAAGGCGGCCCCGCTCGAAGCGGGCATCCTCCAGCTCAAGGCCCGTTCCTCGCAGGACATGTGCAACTGGCCGACGATGCTCACGAGCAAGCTTGCCTGGCTGGCGGCGGTGGTGGACAGCGCCGACGCGGCCCCCACCCGCCAGGCCGAGGAGTTCTTCGCGGAGCTCAAGGAGAGGACGGACGCGCTCGTCCGGCCCTGGAAGGAGGCGCTGGCCCGGGACGTGCCCGCGCTCAACGAGCTGATGCAGCGGGAAGGCGTCCCCGCGGTGGGCCTCGCCGCGGAGCGCTGAAGAGCCCGCGGCGCTCAGTCGGGGATGAAGCCGGAGACCTGGCTGTTCCAGAGCGAGGCGTAGACTCCGCCCTTCTCCACCAGGTCTTCGTGCCGGCCGTTCTCGACGACGCGTCCGTCCTCCAGCACCACGATCCGGTCCATGGCCCGGAGTGTCGACAGCCGGTGCGCGATCACGATCACCGTCCGGTCGCGCATGAGACCGCCGAGCGCGGCCTGGATCGCGGCCTCGCTCTCGCTGTCGAGGGCGCTCGTGGCCTCGTCGAGGAGGAGGATGGGGGCCCGGCGCAGGAGCGCTCGGGCGATCGAGATCCGCTGGCGCTGCCCGCCCGAGAGCTTGACCCCGCGCTCGCCCACGCGGGTCTGGTACTTGTCGGGGAGCTGCTCGATGAAGCTGTGCGCCTGCGCCATCCGCGCCGCCTCCATCACCTCGGCGTCGCTCGCGTCCAGGCGGCCGTAGCGGATGTTCTCGAGGATCGTGCGGTGGAAGAGCGAGGTGGCCTGGGGCACGAGCGCGACCGAGCGGCGGAGCGATTCCAGCGTGATGTCGGCGACCGACTGGCCGTCGATGCGGATCGACCCGCCCTGGAGCTCGAACTGCCGCAGGAGAAGAGCCACGACCGTGGACTTGCCGGCCCCGCTGTGGCCGACGAGCCCGACCTTCTCGCCGCCTGCGATCTGGAGACAGAAGTCGCCGGCGAAGACGGGTTGCTCGCGGTAGGCGAAGCGCACATTGCAGAACTCGATCTTCGCCGCCGAGACGACGAGAGGGACGGCCCCGGGACGGTCCGTGATCTCGTGCGGCTCCAGGAGCTCCTTCAATCCTTCCCCGACCTGGCCGTAGTAGCTCACGGCCTGCGTCAGGTGCTGGCCGAGGAAGAACATGCGCTGCTCCAGGGCGAGCACCACAGTGATCACCATGACCAACGAGCCCACGCTCAGCGCCGAGCTCTCGATGAGCCGCATGCCGATCGCGAACATGGAGAGGATGAACGCGGCGAGGAGCGCCCCGTTCGTCACGAGCACCCACTCCGACCACCACCACTCGCGCAGGTGCGCGACCCGCTGGTGGCTCACGTACTCGCTGATGTGCCCCTTCTCGTACTCGACCTCGCCGGAGGCGCGCACCGCGTCGATGTTCGACGTGCTGTCCACCATCTGCCCGCGAAGCTGCGAGGACGACTCCGCGTACTTGAAGCTCAGGCGGTGGAGCCGCGAGACGAAGAGCACGTTCAGCGGGATGTAGACGACCATCCACACCGCGAGGGCGAGCGCGAAGTAGGGATGCGCGAGGTACGTGATGTTGAGGTCGGCGGTGAGGCCCACGATCCAGGGGAAGAACTGCCAGAGGAACTGTGCGACGAGCTGCTCGGTCCCGCTCGCCGCGTTGGCGATCTTGTTCACGAGAGCGCCCGCGTAGCGGTCGCTGAAGTACGCGGCGGAGTGGTCGGAGAGATGGCCGAAGAGCCGCCGGTTCGCCTCTGCGACCACCCCGGTGATCCAGCGCATGCCGCAGAAGCCGCTCGTGCGCCAGACCGCCTCGTTGCCCAGGTAGACCGCGGGGAAGAGGAGCGCCCAGTGCCAGATGTCCGCGGAGCTCGCCTTGCCCTGCCCGAAGGCGATCGCGGAGTCCGTCAGGAGCTTCATGATGTAGGTGAGGAGCCGGCTCGCCGCGGTGGCCACGAGCACGGCGAGCATCGCCCCCGCCGCCCAGCCGCGGAAGCGGCGGCTCATCTCCAGTGCGAAGGGGACGGGCTTGCGCGGGATCTCGCTAGACGGGGTGCTCACGGACGCGGCGGCGCGACGAGGGGGTGCATCGCGGGGGATTCTCGCGGGCGCGGCGCTTCAAGTCCAATCCCCGCGTCACCGGTGTACGTAACACGTGTCGTTCCAGTTCGGCCTGCCGAGTGATTCCCGTCACACGCGAACGACACCCGACCGTGACAGCTTTCCGTCCTCAGCCAACAGGCCCGTCACTCGCTTCTCCCCTCCAGCAGAGGCGGCGGCTCGGTAGAGGCGATCCGCAGGGACGTGCTCCGTCCGGAGAAGACCGACATGTTGGGATGGATCCAGTGCCAATGGCTCGGCTACCGGCACGACCCGGTTCGCCAGCTCGTGGGGGGCTTTCGCTGCGCGCGGTGCGGCGCGGTCGGGCGCGACCTCGGCGAGCTCGGCTTCGCCGGCAGCGCCCAGATCGAGCTCGTACGCAAGGTCTACTGCCGCGAGCGAGGGGACGTGACCCGGACGTCGGCGTGGGACACCGGGGAATACCGGGCGGTGCGCCGGCCGACGGTCTGAGGCCGGCCCGAAAATATCGGAACTGACGGGCAGATCGTAGAAGCGACTACGGGTTTTTGCCGCTCGGGCCGCGGCCCGGGCGGCACAGGTCGGTGTGCAGCTCGGCACGCCGCTTGCTCGTTGTATCCTTGCCGGTACGTGAGGGATCCCCTGTGCAGAGTGCCTCCTCGCAGCACCTGGCGAGGCCGGCCCGGCGGTGGCGTCGCGCAGGCGTCCTCGCCGTCTTCGTCCTCGCTCTCGTCGCGCTAGCCTTCGGGCTCTTTCCCCAGGAGCCGCTCCGGCGGCTGGCGGAGCGCCGGCTCCGCGAGGCTCTCGGGCCCGAGAGCCGGATGGGGAGCCTCCACGTCGTCCCCGCCCGGCTCACGGCCGTCATCGAGGACCTCGTCGTGGAGGGGCCCGGGTATCGACTGAGCGCGCCCCGCGTCGAGGCGCGGGCCCATCCCGCCCTCCTTCTCGGCTCGATCTCGCTGGCCGACCTCCAGGTGGAGTCACCCGAGCTCGCGCTGACGCCGACAGAGCAAGCGCAGACGGGCCCGCTCCCGAGCGTCGT
>JBKPBQ010000300.1:0-11000 GCA_046726955.1 Acidobacteriota bacterium | reverse complement strand
CTCCATCCAGAACCAGCGCGTGCTGAGGGTCATCCAGACTGCCTGACCGCTACCTTCGTAGCGAATGTCAATCGATAGACGTCTAATCGATTGACAACAGCAGGGAACCGCGCGCATGCTCCTGACGTAATAGCCTGCGTGGGCCCTTCCCTGCCTCTCGACTCCGCCGACCGACGCCTCGTGCAAGCCCTCTCCCGCGACGGGCGTCGCTCCGCGGCGGCGCTCGCCAAGGAGCTGGGGCTGAGCCGGCAGGCCGTCGCCCAGCGGCTCAAGGCCCTGGAGCGCCGCGGCGTCATCCGTGGCTACCGCGCGGAGGTTGACCCGGTCGCCCTCGGGCTCGCCGTTCGCGCCCAGATCCGCTTGTCTCTGGACGGCGCCGCCCCCCGCGAGCGCGAGAAGGACCTCTTGAAGCGGCTCTCCACGAGCCCCCTCGTCCGGTCCGTCTATCGCGTGAGCGGGGAAGACTGCTTCGTGGCCCAGGTGCAGTGCCGCCGCATCGAGGACGTGAACGAGCTGCTCGCCGACCTCAAGAAGAGCCGGGCGGTCTCGTCCACTCGGACCGCCTTCGTCCTGGAGACGCTCGTGGACAAGGCGGGCCTCGGGCCGGTGGAGAGCGGACTTTTCTCGGAGGACCAGTGATGCCCGCGCGCGGCCGCCTTCTCCCCTGGATCGCCCTCCTCGTCGTGTGGACGGTCTGGGGCTCGACCTATCTCGCGATCCGCGTGGTGGTCCGCGAGATGCCGCCCTTCGCAGCGGCCGGGCTGCGGTTCACGAGCGCGGGCGTCGTGATGGCCGTCCTCGCCTTCGTTCTCAATCGCTACGACGGCTGGCCCACGCCTCGCCAGTGGCTCGACTATTCGGTCATCGGCGTGCTGTTGCTCGGCGTGGGCAACGCGCTCGTGATGTGGTCGGAGAGGACGATCCCGAGCGGCATCGCCGCCCTCATCGTGGCCACGGTGCCCGTCTGGATCGTCCTCCTCGACGGCCTGCGACCGGGCGGCCAGCCCTGGACCTCGCGCGTGTGGGCGGGGACGATCGTCGGCCTCGTGGGGGTGGCCCTCGTGGCCCGGCCCGAGGGGGGCCTCTCGGGCGGCCATTGGAAGGGAATCGTCGCCATCCAGATCGCGGCGCTCGCCTGGACGATCGGCTCGCTCTACTCGAAGTCGCTCACCGCGCGCTTGCCAGTGCTCACCGCCGCCGCGGTGGAGATGCTCGCGGGCGGAGCATTCCTCTTCGTGGAATCGCGGCTGGTCGGGGAGGACGTGGGCCGGATCGCCAGCGCGTCCTCCTCCGCGTGGTCGGCTCTCGCGTACCTCGCGGTGTTCGGATCGCTCGTGGGCTTCACCGCCTTCGCGTACTGCCTGGAGGAGCTGCCCGCCCGTACGGTGGGGACGTACGCCTACGTCAATCCCGTCGTCGCCGTCGCCCTCGGGGCCCTCTTCCTCAAGGAGCCGCTCACCGCGGGCCTCCTCGTCGGAGGGCTGCTCATCCTCGTGTCCGTCGTCGTGTCCACGCTCACGCAGGCGCCCCGACCGGTCGCGCGACAGGCAGCCGAGGAAGAAGCGGCCGCCTGAGCGGCTGCTCTCAGTAGAGAAGATACGGAGCGCGGCGCCGCGCGAAGGCCGCCGCTTCCTTCCGCCAGCCCGCAGCCAGCGATCGCGGGGAGCGGCCGTCCTCGATCGCGCGCCGCACGCGGTCCGTCCCGCACAGGATGTCGATGGGCCGCTTGATGTGCTCGTACTCGTACGGCGGGTTGCGCCAGGCGAAGTGCCGTGGCGCCTGGCGGCGCGCGTGGTGGATGAGCAGCAGGTAGGTCAGGAAGGCGGGGAAGCGGTCGCGGTCGAGGACGTGCACCTGGACGCCTCCGCAAGCGGTCCCCGCGTGCTTCTGGAACGTCGGCGTGAAGAACACCGGACGGAACCTCACGCCGGGCAGGCGCTCCTCCTCGAGCGCCGCCGCCAGCGCCCAGGGATCGAGCCAGGGCGCACCCACGAGCTCGAACGGCCGCGTGGTGCCCCGCCCTTCCGAGAGGTTCGTGCCCTCGACGAGACAGCCGCCGGGATAGACGAAGGCGGTATCCACGGTCGGCATGTTCGGGGACGGGAGCACCCAGGGAAGGCCCGTCTCCTCGAAGTGCATCTCCCGGCGCCAGCCCTTCATGCGCACGACGCGCAGGTCCACCGACAGCTCGAGCTCGCGCGCGAAGAGCAGGGCCAGCTCGCCGACGGTCATCCCGTGGCGCACGGCGAGCGGATGCATGCCCACGAACGATCGGTACTCCGGCTCGAGAACGTTGCCGTCCACGATCGCGCCCCCCAGGGGATTCGGGCGGTCGAGGACGACCACGGGCAGCCGAGCCTCCGCGCAGGCCTGCAGCACGTGGAGCATCGTGTAGATGAAGGTGTAGTAGCGCGAGCCCACGTCCTGCACGTCGAAGACCATGGCCTGCAGGCCCTCGAGCATGTCGCGGGTGGGAATGCGCGTGCGCCCGTAGAGGCTGTGGACGGGAAGGCCGGTCTGGGAGTCGCGGCTGTCCGGCACCTCGACGAGGTCCTGGGCGTCGGCCCAGATCCCGTGCTCGGGGCCGAAGAGCGCCGTGAGCCGGAACGCGCGCGACGAGCGCAGGAGGAGCGACGCGTGCACGAGGTCGGACGTGACGGACGTGGGGTTGGCGACGAGGCCGAGGCGGAGGCCGCGCAGCCGCCCCGGCCGGGCGACGAGCTCCTCGAGGCCGCTGCGGACGCGCTTCGTCCGCGACGACGCCGCGCGGCGGGCCACTATTCGACGAACTTGAGGGAGAAGCTACCGCTCGGTGCCGCCTTCCCTCCGGTGCCCCGCTGGACGGTCCCGCTGATCGCATCCGTGGCCACGCTGCCCGCGAACAGCGCGGGCGAGCCTGCGATGTCGGCGCGGAAGCGCAGCGTGCCCTTGTCGTAGGCGACCTCGCGGAGCGGCGAGTCGAGCTTCACGCTCCCCGCGGTGGAGCTGAGCGTGCCCGAGAGCTTGTTGCCGTCGGCGGAGAGCCGCACTTCGAGGCTCCGCACGGCGCCGCCTTCGTCCATCGTCCCCTGCCAGAGCCCCTGCACCGTGACCGACGCGCGCGCCGGCTCGTCCGGCACGAGGAGCGACACGTCGCGCAGGCTCTTCGCGAGCGACGTGCTCGTGGGCAGGACGAGCCCCACCGGAACCCCGGCGCCGGGGGCCTGGCGCTGAGCGTCGGCGTAGAGGTCGCTCAGCACCTTCCCGCGCGGAGTGAGGGCCAGCACCTTCAGCGGCCGTTGGCGCTGGACGAAGAGGCTGAAGTAGTCCTGGACGAGGGCCGTCCAGTGCGCGGCCACCGAGCGGGGCGTGGCGCGCCGCGGCTTCTTGGAGCCCGCTTCCCACGGCTTCGTGTAGGCGGCGGCGTCGCCGGGTCCCACGGCCGCGAGCACGTCGGGCTTTCCCACGACGGCGACGGCGGGCGCGGCCGAGTCGCGGAGCTCGAACGCGAGCGAAGCACTCGTGGCGTCGGCGACGAGACCGTTGAGCGCGGTGGCGAGCACTGCCGCGCGCTCGGGGGTGGACGCGGCGGCTCCCTTCTCGCCGAGCACGAAGAACGGACCGAGCTCGGTCGAGACGTAGGCGAGGTCCTCCCCCGGATACTCCGTCACCGGGGCGGCGTAGAAGCGCGGGACGAAGACCGAGGCCGAGGCGCGCGTGAGCGCGAACGCGGCCGAGCTCGTGGACTCCGTACCCTTCGTCTTGACGTGGATCTCGGCGTTGAGCGTGCCTTCGCCCCGGGGCGTCGCGGGCGCGATCACGGTCAGCTCGGTCGGTGTCGCGGTGAGGACGAGCACGGGCAGCCCGGAGAACGTGACCTCGTTGGCGGCAGGAGAGGGATCGAAGCCGCGCCCGGTGACGACGACACGGTCGCCGGCCTGTCCGCTCTTGGGCGTCGCCGCGAACACCATGGGCAGCCGGCCCACGAGAACCTCGATCGCCTTGGCGGCGTCGCTGCCGACGCTCACGGTGACCGTCGATTTCATGCCCTCGACCGCGGGGATGCGGGGCACGACCACCCGGATCTGCTCGGGCTGGGCTTCCTTGACCTCCGCGGGGAGGCCTCCGATCACCACGGACAGCGGCGTGCCGCTCAGGTTCTGGCCCTTGATGACGAGCGATTGCCCGGGCATGACCACGTCGGGCTCGACGGACGCGACCTTCGGTGCACGGTAGACCTTGAGCGTCACGGCCTGCGACTTGCCGCCCGCGGTCTCCACGACGATCGGGACGTCCTCGGCCCCCGCGGCGGCGAGACCCGCGGGAACGGTGACCGCGAGCTGCGTCTCGGCCGCGGACGTGACGAGGGCCGTCTGCTCGCCGATGTGCACGGAGTTCGCGGAGGCGTCGCTCAGGAAGTTGAGCCCGCTCAGGCTCACCGTCTGGCCCGGCTCGCTGCGCCCGGGCTGCACGGACTCGAGCACCGGCGGTCTCTTCCAGAATTTCTTGAACGCGAAGTAGCCGCCGCCGGCGGCCGCCATCGCGAGGAGGATGCCGATCATGGCCGGCGACAGGATTGGTCCGCGGCGCTTTCCTGGTACCGCCTTCTTCGCGGGCCGGGCCGCGCGCGGCGCGGGCGCGGCCGGCACCTCGAGCGGCTCGCGCGTGCGCCCACCCCCGATCGACGGCTGCTCGGTCAGGTAGTCCGGCTTCGCGGCCGGTTTCGTCGCTTCCGCGGCCGGCGCCGTCGGCGGCGGCGGGGGAGGAGGCGGAGGAGGAGCCAGGCTGGGGGGCGGTGGCGGCGGGGGAGGCTCGGGAGGCGGAGGCGAAGGCTGGCGGAACGGCTCCGCCGCGGGCGCCGAGTCGGGCTCCACGAACGCCAACGGCTCGTCTTCCGGCGCGAACGCGATCGTCTCCGGGGCCGGCGACTGTGCAGAACCCCCCGGCGGCTCGGGGGCGGTGAGCGGGGGGTCGTCCGCGCCCGCGAACGACATGACCCCGGCGGCTCCTCCGGTGGCGATGGCGGCCCCCCCTGCCGGAATCTTGACCACGAGCTTGCAGCTGCCCTTGGAGCCGGGCGGGCCCAGGCAGATCCGGTCCCCGTCCTGCAGGACCTGCTCGCCCTCGATCTTTTCGCCGTTGACGTACGTGCCGGTGGCGCTGCCCCCGTCGGACAGGACGAGGCCCTCGGCGCTCCGGCGCACCTGCGCGTGCGCGGGCTCCACGTTCCCGAGGAGGATCTGGAGGTCGGCGTCCTGGCTCGCCCCGAGGATGCGGGTGGCGGGCGACTCGTCGATCGGGAAGGCGGTCCCGTCGAGCGGCCCCCCGGTGACGACCAGGGTCGGCATCGTGACCGGAGAAGAAGAGTCGCTCACTGAGCAGCGCCCTCCCGGGAGGCGGTTGGAAATGCTGGACTTACCGCGGGGGCATTCAAGCACACGGGTCCCCCCCTGTCAACGGACCAGGGTACGGAAAAGGGCTGGAAAGCGGTATGAGATGACTCGTTGACAGCCGCTTCCGGCCGATGCTACGGTCCGCCCGCGGGGTACTTCCGCGAGAGCCCGGTAACAGGGTCACCAGAATGACGAAGGCGGCATCTCCAGAGCCGCAGGACAATCCACCCTCCGAGAGCGTTCTGCGCAAGCTCCGGATCCCCTTCGTGAGACGGGCTACGCTCAAGTTCTCCGACCACGAGGAAGACGTGTTCACGATCGACGTGGGGCTCGAGGGCGTCTTCATCGAGCGGCGGGATCCCCTCAAGGTGGGCCAGGAGATCGAGATCCAGTTCGCCTTCCCCGAGAGCGAGATCCCCATGAAGGCGCACTGCCGCGTCGCCTGGTGGCATCCCGAAGGGGCGCCTTTGTCCTCGAAGTCGCTCCCGGCGGGGGCGGGACTCGAGTTCGTCGAGATGTCGGACCTCGACCGCTCGCGCCTGCGAGAGCAGCTCCTCGCCTACTGCCGCCAGCAGCCTTCGGTGCGGCGCTTCCTCCGCCACTGGCCGGCGGCGGAGCGCGAGGGAGACGACCCGTGAAGCAGCTGGGCGCGCTCGTCGAAGGTCGCGAGGTCTACCACGTGCGGGTCGACCACACGGTTCGCGAGGTCGCCCGCTACATGACGGACCGTCGCGTGGGGGCGGTACCCGTGCTCGACGGCACCCGGCTCGCCGGGATCCTCTCCGAGCGCGACATCATGAGCCGCGTCGTCGCCCTCGGGCGCGATCCCGACGCGGTGAAGGCGGGGGAGATCATGACCAAGGACCTGGTCGTGGCCACGCCCGACGACCCGTACGAGGACGGCGTCCGCAAGATGAAGCAGGCGGGCTGCCGGCACCTTCCCTTGGTGGCGAAAGACCGCTTCCTCGGCGTCGTTTCGCTCCGCGATCTGCTGCAGGTGGATCTCTCCGAGAAAGACGAGGAGATCCGCTGGCTGAACGCGTACATCCACTACATACCGCCGGGCAGCGAAGGCAAGCCCTAGCCTTCCCTTCAGCGTGGCGGTCGTCCGCATCGTCCTCGTCCGTCCCGAGACCAACGCGAACGTGGGCGCGTGCGCGCGCGTCGCGCGCAACACCGGCATGGCGGGCCTCGACCTCGTCGCCCCCGGCGACTGGCGCACTGTCGAGGCCTGGCGGACGGCGTGGGGCGCCCAGGACGTGCTCGAGCAGGCCCGCGTCTTCCCCGACCTCGGCGCGGCGCTCGCCGGTTGCGCGCGCGTGGTCGCCCTCAGCGGCAAGAAGGGGCGGAGCGTGCCTCCGGCCGACGTGCGCGAGGCCGCCCAGGAGATCGCCTCGCTCGGCGAGGACGAGACGGCCGCGCTCGTCTTCGGCCCCGAGACCACTGGACTGACGCTCGCCGAGCTCGCTCTCTGCGGCCGCACCGCGATGATCCCCACGCACCCCTTCCAGCCCTCGCTGAACCTGTCCCACGCCGTGATGGTGGCCGCGTACGAGGTCTTTCGCGCCGGCCGGCGCGCCGACGCCGCCCCGCGCCGGGCCACCCACGACGAGAAGGACCACATGCTCGCGCTCTGGCGGGAGGGGCTCGTGCGGCTGCGGGCGATCCCGGAGCAGAACACCGCCGGCTACTTCCGTGAGTGGGTGGAGCTGTTCACCCGCGCCGACCTCACGCCCAAGGAGGTCAAGCTGCTCGAGCACGTGGCGCGCAAGATGGCCGGCCGGGACTGAGCGTGGCCGACGAGCAGGAGCCGTTCGCGGACGTCGTGCTCCTCGACGACGGTTTTTCGCTGCCCGAGCTGAAGTGGCGGGAGCTCGTCTTCATCGGCGTGCTCCGTCCCGAAGGAGATTTCTTCGTCCGGGTGCCGGGACGCGCGCTGCCGCCCTTCCGCCGGGCCGGGCTCTTTCCAGAGGGGGCGCGGTTCCGGGTCGAGGTGCTTCAGGGGAGGGTCATCGTCCGCCGGGTCTCCTCCGCCCCGCCCTCCTGAGGCTCGACTTATAATCGAGGGCGTGCCCGAGCTCGGAAACGTTGCCGCGCGGATCCTCCCCCGCCCGGACCACATCATCTCCCGGAAGAACATCGACGCGGACGCGCTCAAAGTACTGTACCGGCTGAAGAACCGCGGATTCGTAGCGTACCTGGTGGGAGGCGGAGTCCGCGATCTCCTGCTCGAGAGGAAGCCCAAGGACTTCGACATCGCGACGGACGCCTATCCCCAGCAGGTGAAGAAGCTCTTCGGCAACTGCTTCATCATCGGGCGGCGCTTCCGGCTCTGCCACATCCGCTTCGGCCGGCAGGTCATCGAGGTCTCGACCTTTCGGCGGGCGGCCGAGCCCGAGGAGGGGGACACCCTCATCCGCCGCGACAACACGTTCGGGACTCCCGAGCAAGACGCCTTCCGGCGCGACTTCACGGTCAACGCTCTCTTCTACGACATCGCGACCTTCTCCGTGATCGACTGGGTGGGCGGTCTCGCGGATCTCCGCGACCGCGTGATCCGGACGATCGGCGACCCGGGCATCCGCTTCCGCGAGGACCCGGTGCGCATGCTGCGGGCGGTGGCGCTGGCCGCGCGTCTCGACTTCACGATCGACCAGGACACGCGGGAGGCCATACGGGCGCTGCGCGGCGAGATCGTCCGCAGCAGCCCGGCGCGGATCCTCGACGAGATCTACAAGATCCTGCGGCAGGGCCGCTCGCGCGAGACGTTCCGCATGCTCCACGAGTACGGGCTGCTCGCGTATCTCCTGCCCGAGGCGGACCAGGCGATCGCGGAGGGCGGGGAGCGGCTGCTCGGGAGCCTCGGCCGCCTGGACGACTACCGCAACGCGGGGCTCGCGACGCCGGAGCAGCTCACGAACGCGCTCGTGATGGGAAGCCTGCTCGTCCCGCTCGGCGTACCCCTCCGCCGCGTGGCCGCGCAGGCGCCGGCCCGCCGCGGGGAGGATCGGCTGGAGGACGGTCGCGACGATCGCGAGGGTCGCGACGCGCGCGACGAGGAGCCCGCCGACGACGTGGCCGCGGAGATCGCCGCGCTCGGCGGCGCCGAGGAAGACGATGCCCAGCCGTCCTCCGGCTCTCCCGGCCCGCTCGTGCTCCCCTTCGCGCGGCGCGATCTCGACCGGCTGCGCCTGGTGCTGCTCGCGCAGCGCCGCCTGCGGGAGGCGGAAGGAGGAGCGGCCGCCAAGCAGGCGCTCGCGGGGCGGCACTACTTCGAAGAGGCGCTGCGCTGGCTGGAGATCCACGGGGGCGAGGACGGCCGCGAGCTCGCGTTGCACTGGCGGGCGCTGGAGCCGCCGGTGGCCGTGATCTCGTCCCCGCCGAGCTCGCAGCCGGCGGGCGACGCTCGGCCGGAGGGGAGCCCGGGGCCGCGCCGCCGTCGCCGTCGTCGGCGCCGCCGTCCGCGCTCCGCGTCTTCCGATACGACACCGCAGGTCTGAGCATGGCGGCCTCCAAGCTCGACGACGCCGCGATCCAGGAGAAGCTGGCCCGGCTCTCCGGCTGGGAGCGCGCGGGGGACGCGATCCGCAAGGAATTCCGATTCGCCGACTTCGCGGAGGCCATGGCGTTCGTGACGCGCGTCGCGCTGCGTGCGGAGGCCATGGACCACCATCCCGACATCCTCATCAGCTACTCGCGGGTCACCCTGACCCTGAGCAGCCACGACGCGGGCGGCCTCACCGAGCGCGACTTCCGGCTGGCGGAAAAGATCGACGCTTGAAGGCTCTCGTCACGGGCGCCTTCGGCCAGCTGGGCCGCGAGATCGTGGCGCTCCTCGGGCCGGAGGCGGCCTGGTCCGGCGGACGGGGCGAGCTCGACATCGCCCGCCCGGAGGACGTGGATGCGCTCGTCGAGCGCATCCGGCCGGACGTCGTCTTCAACTGCGCCGCCTACAACCAGGTGGACCGCGCGGAGTCGGAGCCGGGGCTCGCGCTGGAGGTGAACGCGCTCGGGCCCTTCGTGCTCGCTCGCGCGGCGCGGACGGCCGGGGCGCTCCTCGTCCACTTCTCGACCGACTACGTCTTCGACGGCCGCTCGTCGCGCCCCTACCGCGAGGACGACCTGCCGCGGCCGCTCGGGGCGTACGGCGTCTCCAAGCTCGCGGGCGAGCACCTCGCCTCGAGCGCGCGCGGCGAGTGCCTCGTCGTCCGCACGAGCGGCGTCTTCGGCCGCGGCGGCAGCCGGCAGAAGGGCGGGTCGTTCGTGGACCGCATCCTCGCGCGGGCGCGCTCGGGCCAGCCGCTGCGCGTCGTCTCCGACCAGGTCTTCTCTCCGAGCTACGCTCCCGACCTGGCGCGCGGCGCGCTCGAGCTCGTCCGGGCCGGCGCGCGGGGTCTCGTCCAGGTGACGAACGGCGGCTCGTGCTCCTGGCACGACATGGCCGTCGAGGCCTTGTCGCTGTCCGGCCTGAACGTGCCGGTGGAGTCGATCACCGCCGCCTCGCTCGCGCAGCCCGCGGCGCGACCGGCCTACTCCGTTCTCGACAACGGCCGCGCGCACTCTCTCGGCCTCGCTCCGCTGCGGCCCTGGCAGGAGGCGCTCGTGGACTCCCTGCGGTCGTCGTCTCCGGCCGTTTGACACACCGGGCACCCTCCGATACCCTTCATTGTTTGTCCGTTGGGCGGTTAGCTCAGCGGTAGAGCACTGGTCTTACACGCCGGGTGTCAGAGGTTCGAATCCTCTACCGCCCACCAGACGCACCCACCCGAGCGGGGTGGTAGTTCAGTTGGTTAGAACGCCGGCCTGTCACGTCGGAGGTCGCGGGTTCGAGTCCCGTCCACCCCGCCATTTTTCAAGTAGTTAGCGTCGTCGTCTTCTTCCTCGAGAGCCGGTGTGTCACTACGTGTGTCACTGAAGAGCACCTGGGCGATCAGGTCAACGGTCTGTGCGCGGAACAGCGGCGACAGGTGCTGGTAGCGCTCCAGCTCGCGGGACCGGTGGCCGGTTATCTTCCTCACCACGTCGCCGGGAATGCCCTGCATCAAGAGAACGGACGGTCCGGTGTGCCGCAGGTCGTGGAGCCGGACGTCCGCGATTCCTAGCGAACGCACGAGCTGCCGGAACTCCTTGCCGAGGTCCCACCGGTAGGGCTGCTTCGGGCTCGGCCATCTCGCCGACGACTTGGACGGGAACACGTAGTCGTCCACACCGTAGCTCGGGAGCGTCTTGAGCGCCTCCACCGCCACCCGAGGCAGCGGAGCCTTCTTGGGTACGCCGGTCTTCGTGTGGGGCACCGAGACGAACGGCGCGGGCCCGTCGAGGTGCATCTCGCTCCACTTGCGGTTCAGCAGCTCGCGCAGCCGGAGCGTCGTCATGCAGAGCACGAGGATCGCCGTCCGAAGCTCCGGGTCCTTGCACTTGGCCAGCAGGAGCTGGAACTCCTCGACGCTCAAGAAGCGGTCTCGCCCCGGCGGCTCCCGGAACTGATGGATCGCGCGGATCGGGTTCACGTCGTATCGGCCGTGCCGGATCGCCTCGTTGAAGATCGAGTTGATGATGGTCCGGTAGTGATTCACCGACGAGGCCGATAGGCCATTGTTCCTCAGGCGATCCAGGAACTCCTGGACC
>JBKPBQ010000299.1:0-5524 GCA_046726955.1 Acidobacteriota bacterium | reverse complement strand
GCGTACCGCGAGCGCGGAGAGGCGAGGGACTAGAGAAAACTTCGGCTCGGAAGCGACTTGGAATGACGCGGGTGAGGTCGGGGACGAGGCGTGCGATCAGACAAAAATGTTGCTACGTGGCGCAGGAGGGTTCAGCGATGTCGGTCGGGGGGACGAGGGCCAGCGAGACGAGGGCCGACGGCAAGCGGTTGCTGCTGGACGAGGGACTGGCTCGCGGGAGAGGAGGGACAATTTTGTCACTTTGTGGGACGTGCGTGTTGGCCCAGAGACGGACGCGACGGCGCTAGTCAGCCGTCGCGTCCGTGACGGCCCCCAAGCTGCTGCTGGACACGACCTTGGCGTACTTGGCGAGGACCCCGCTCGTGTATCGCGGGGGCGGAGGAGTCCAGGCCGCGCGACGGCGGGCGAGCTCGTCGTCGGAGACCTCGAGCTGCAGCAGGCGCTTCTCAGCGTCGATCGTCACCGAGTCTCCTTCGCGCACGAGGGCGAGTCCGCCGCCCACCGCCGCTTCGGGAGCCACGTGGCCCACGACCATGCCGTAGGTGGCGCCCGAGAAGCGGCCGTCGGTCACGAGGCCCACGGAGTCGCCGAGCCCGGCCCCGATGATCGCGGAGGTCGGCGACAGCATCTCCCGCATTCCCGGTCCGCCCTTGGGCCCTTCGTAGCGGATGACCACGACGTCGCCCTTGCGGATCTTCCCGCCGTAGATGGCCGCCTGCGCGGCCTCCTCGGAATCGAAGACCCGGGCCGGTCCGGTGAGCCTGGTGTGCTTCACGCCGGAGATCTTGGCCACCGCCCCTTCGGTCGCGAGGTTGCCCCGGAGGATGGCGAGGTGGCCCTGCGCATAGAGCGGGTCGCTCCACGGACGGATCACGTCCTGCCCGGCGGGAGGGGTCGCCGGCACGTCGGCGAGGGTTTCCGCCACCGTCTTGCCCGTGATCGTGAGGGCGTCTCCGTGGATCTGCCCGTGGGCGAGGAGGATCTTCATGACCTGCGGAATGCCGCCGGCGCGGTGCAGGTCGGTGGTGACGTAGCGGCCGGAGGGCTTGAGGTCGCAGAGGACGGGCACGCGGGCGCGGATCGTCTCGAAGTCGTCGATCGTCAGCGGCACGCGCGCCGCGTGGGCGATGGCGAGCAGGTGGAGGACGGCGTTCGTGGACCCTCCCACCGCCATCACCACCGCGATCGCGTTCTCGAACGCCGCGCGCGTGAGGATCTGCCGCGACCGGAGCCCCTGCCGAACCGCGCTCGCGAGCACGCGCGCGGACTCGACGGCGCTCTCCGCCTTCTCCGCGTCCTCCGCGGCCATGGTGGAGGACCCGGGGAGGCTCATGCCCATGGCTTCGATCGCGGAGGACATGGTGTTGGCGGTGAACATGCCGCCGCAGGCTCCCGCCCCCGGGCACGCCTTGCGCTCGATCTCGCCGAGCTCCTTGTCGTCGATCTTCCCCGCCGCGAAGGCTCCCATCGCTTCGTAGACGTTGCCGATCGTGACGTCGCGCCCGGCGACACGGCCCGCCTTGATCGTCCCCCCGTAGACGAAGATCGCGGGGATGTCCATGCGCGCGATCGCGATCATCGCCCCCGGCATGTTCTTGTCGCAGGCTCCGAGGGCGATGACGCCGTCCATCGCCTGGCCGTTGCAGGCGGTCTCGATGGAGTCCGCGATGACCTCCCGGGAGACGAGCGAGTACTTCATCGCCTCCGTGCCCATGGCGATCCCGTCGCTCACGGTGATGGTCCCGAAGACCTGGGGCATCGCTCCCGCCGACTTGAGCGCCGCTTCCGCGCGGTCGGCGAGGGTGTCGATCCCCACCGTGCAGGGGGTGACGTTGCTGTAGCCGTTGGCGACACCCACGAGGGGCTTGGCGAAGTCCGCGTCGGTGAAGCCCACGGCCCGGAGCATCGCCCGCGCGCCCGCGCGGCTCGTCCCCTCGGTGATCAGCCGACTGCGCCGCTCGTCGCTCATCCGTCCCTCCCGCGGGAGGCCATCATAGCCTCCCTGCGGAAGGAAGGCACAGGGGAAGAGGTATTCCTGGAGTAGAATCCCGGGGTTCCCGTCATGCGTTCCTGAGATAGACGCGCCGATGGACTTCCGCCAGCTCGAGATGTTCCGCTCCGTGGCCGAGGAGGGCACGTTCAGCCGGGCCGCGGAGCGGCTGAACGTCTCCCAGTCCGCGATCAGCCGCCAGGTGAAGCTCCTCGAGGAGGAACTCGGGGGACGGCTGCTCCACCGCGGCGCGCGGCGGGTCGCCCTGAGCGCGGCCGGCGAGCTCCTCCTGCGCACCGCCCATCGCGTCCAGCGCGAGGTGGAGGAGGTCGTGTCCCAGATCTCCGACACGCAGACGCTCCGCCGGGGCAGCCTCTGCCTGGCGGGAGGCATGACCGTCTGCATGTTCGTGCTGCCCCCGGTCCTGAAGAGGTACCGCCGTCTCTACCCGCAGGTGGACCTGCGCGTCATCTCCGGGCCCTCGGAAGCGATCCTGCGGAAGATCCGCGCCCGCGAGGTGGACATCGCGCTTCTCACCCTGCCCGTGGTCGCGGACGACCTCGAGGTCGTGCCCGTCCTCAAGGAGGAGATGGTGGTGGTGACCGCGCCCGGCCATCCGCTCTCCCGCGAGCGCAGCGTGGAGGCGAAGAGCCTGGGCAAGTTCCCCCTGATCCTGTACGAGGCGGGCTCCAACACGCGGCGCGTGCTCGACCAGTTCCTGATGGAGGAAGGCGTCCCCGTGCGCGTGGCCATGGAGACGGAGAACGTCGAGATCATCAAGGCGATGGTGGGGGCCGGGCTGGGCGTGACCATCGTCCCCTACGCGGCGATCGCCCGCGACGTGCGCGCGCACCGCCGGCTCGCCTTCTCGCGGCTGCGCGGGCGCCGGCTCTTCCGCGAGACGGGATGGGTCTACCTCAAGTCCGACTACGTGCCCCGGGCGATCAGCGAGATGACGCGCGTCTTCGCGGAGATGCGCGGCCGCTTCGGCGACAAGCCGCCCGCGCCCTGAGCGGGTGCTCTCGCGTTGACAGCGGCGGGAGCGCCCCCTAGTATTGTTTCTTCGTCTCCCACCGGCGTGCCGGAGTGGTGGAACTGGCAGACACGCACGTTTGAGGGGCGTGTGGAGAAATCCGTGCGGGTTCGAATCCCGCCTCCGGCACCATTTCTGACCCTTTAGAATTAGCGGCTTAGCCGATCCGGACCTTCGCGTGCGTTAGGCGTGCGACAGTTTTCGCATGCTGAATCTCTTCCGCCGCCATCTGCGGAATTGCCAGCACCGGGGCCTGCAGCTGCCCTCTCTCGGTCGAGGAAACCCTCCGCGGAACCCTCATCCGGAAGTCCCTGGACATCCGCTCCTGGGAGGCTGGCCAGGCGCTTCTCCGCAAGTGGGAAGCCGAGGGCGTAGGCGCCGAGCTCGTCACGATCCCGGGAGTCGTTGCGCAGTTCACGGCCGACGCGAAAGCCCGCCATCTCACGGACGCCACGCTCGCGAAGTACCGGGTGCTCCTCACCGACCTCGAAAAGTTCGGGAAGGATCGGAACGTCAAGTTGTTCGATCGCTCACGATCCAAGACGTCCGGGAGTTCCGGGCGAGCTGGAAGGATGGAGCAATCTCCGCCCACAAGAAGCTCGAGCGGGTCCGGGCGTTCCTCTCGTTCTGCGTGTCTTCGAAGTGGCTCGACGAGAACCCGGCGAAGGGCGTGAAGCCCCCGAAGGTCACAACGCCGCCGACCCTGCCCTTCAGCGACGAGGAGATGGCCCGGATCCTCAAGGCATGCGACCAGTATCCCCGAAAGAACTCCCTGGGCCTGGACAACCTGGCGAGGATCAAGGCCTTCGTTCTGCTTCTCCGGTATTCCGGCCTCCGGCTACAGGACTCGACGACGCTCGAAAAGGTGCGGCTCCAGGAAGGCGCGCTGTTCCTCTACACGAAAAAGACCGGCACGCCGGTTTATCTGCCCCTTCCGCCGCATGTCGTCGAGTCGATCACCACGATTCGGCCGGCGAGCGACGAACGGTTCTTTTGGAGCGGCCTCGGACTTCCACGAAGTGCGATGAGCGTATGGGATCGTTCGCTGCGCCGGGTACTCGAGCTGGCGGAGATCGACGACCGCCACAACGCGCACCGATTCCGGGACAGGTTTGCGACCAGCCTGCTTTCGAAAGGCGTGCCCCTCGAAACGGTCTGGGTGCTCCTGGGGCACCAGTCAACGCGCGTTACGGAGCGTCACTATTCGCCCTGGGTTCGGGCTCGCCAGGATGCCCTGGTCGCCGCGGTGCGGGCGACGTGGAAAACCGAATCAGCATGAAGCGCGACGTCATTGACGCCAACCCGGCCAACGATCAGACGCTCTGCTGTGCCCGGCGGTAGACCCTTTCGGCCGCGTGGCCCTCCGCCGGCTGACCCGGGAGCTCGACGTCGTACTCGCCGGAGCCGAGCAGCTTCACGACCGAGAGCGAGAGGTCGGGGAAGCGCTCGGGGTCCGCCGCCCTCCGCTCGAGCAGGAAGGCCTGGAGCGCGTGCGCGTCCGGTGCGGGGGGCAGCGTCTCGCCGAGCCCGCCCGCCAGCGAGACGATGCGGTCCCAGCGCTCGGGCTCCCGCAGCGCGCGGCGGATCGACGGGAAGCGCGCCTGCTCCAGGAAGCGCGCGGTCGCGGTGTTCGCCGTGATCATGAAGTCCTGGATCAGCTCCTTGGCGCGGTTCTCCTCGTCCGGCCGCAGGTCGGCGAGCACGTCGCCGTCGAACACGATGTTCGACTCGATCGTCGCGAGCGCGAGCGCGCCGCGCTCCTGCCGGCGCTCCCTCATCGCCGCAGCCACGCCGTCCTGGAGCCGGAGCTGCGCCTGCACCTCCTTCGACGCGGCCACGGCCGGCGGCGCCGGCGCCTTCCCGTCCAGCCAGGCGGCGACGGAGTCGTAGGCGAGCTTCGCCTTGTTGCGCACGAGCGCGCGGCCCACACCCGAGCCCGTGACCGTGCCGTCACGACGCAGCGTGAGCGTGACCACCACGGCCAGGCGGTCCTCGCCCTCGTTGAGCGAGGTGAGGTCGGTCGAAAGCCGCTCGGGGAGCATCGGGAAGATCTCGGCCGGCGTGTAGACGGAGGTGGTGTTGGTGCGCGCCCGCTCGTCGATCGCCCCGCCGCGCCTTACCGCCGAGTCCACATCGGCCACCGCGACCAGCAGGCGTACGGAGCCGTCGCCGAGTTCCTCGGCCACGGAGAGCTGGTCGAGGTCGCGCGAGTCGTCGTTGTCGACCGAGATCCAGGCGAGCCCGCGCTGGTCCTCGATCGTGCTGTCGGGAGAGCCGGCCGGCTCACGGAGCGCGTTCGCCTCGCTCACGACGGCCGGAGGAAAGTCGGGCTCGAAGCCGCGCTGCTTCATCGCCCGGCGTGCGATCGCGCGGAGCCACTCGCGTCCGCTCGGGGATGTCGGATCCATCCCGCCATCTTAGCGGCGTCCTGCCCCCGCCGCAGGTCAAAGCATCGGCAGTGTGGGCCTGCCGGAGATCGGAGCTCAGCGGATCCTGAGGGC
>JBKPBQ010000298.1:0-5933 GCA_046726955.1 Acidobacteriota bacterium | reverse complement strand
GTACAGGCGTACGCCGCGTTCGATCTCGTCTACGTGATGACGGGAGGGGGACCCGGCGGGTCGACGGAGACGGTTTCGCTCTACGCCTTCCAGAGCTACTTCCGATACCTCGACTTCGGTTACGGCTCGGCGATCGTGACGCAGGCCGTATTGCTCCTCGCGGCGCTGGCCGCGGCCACGTGGCTCGCCCTTCGGAGGGCCTCTTGACTGCGGGGCGGCCGCCTGTTTCCCGCGCGATCGGAGCGGCCGCGTTGGTCGTGGGCGTGTCGCTGCTCCTCGTCTGGAGCCTCGGCCCCGTCGCCTGGCAGGCGCTCACGGCCCTCAAGCCCGATCGGCAGATCACGCTCGTTCCGATCCGCTACCTCCCGCACCCGGCCACGGCCGAGCATTTCCAGGCGCTCTGGGAGAGGAAGCCCTTCGGGACGTACCTCGCGAACAGCGCCCGGATCTCCGCGCTGGCGACGCTGCTGTCCGTCGGCCTGGGCGCGCTCGCCGCGAGCGCGCTCGTGCGCATGCGGGCGCGCTCTCGCGACCGCTTCCTCCTCGCGTTCCTGGTCCTCGCCGCGTTCCCTCCGATCCTGCTGCTCTTCCCCCTCTACGAGGGCGTGCGCGCGCTCGGCCTCCTGAACCATTCGCTCGCGCTCGTCCTGCCCTACGCGGCGCTCAGCCTCCCGCTCTCGGTATGGATCATCGAGAGCGGCCTCCGCCAGGTGCCGAAGGAGATGGACGAGGCCGCGGTGCTCGACGGCCTCACGCCGCTCGGGCGTCTGGCGCGCATCCACGCACCCCTGGCCGCGCCCTCGGTCGTGACCGCGACGATCCTCGCGTTCATCTTCTGCTGGAACGAGTTCATGCTCTCGCTCACGTTCATGACCCGCGACGCCGGCAAGACCGTGACCGCGGGGATCGCGAGCGTGGGCGGGGCCTCGATCTACGAGATTCCGTGGGGCCAGCTCTCGGCCGCAATCGTCATCACCACGGCTCCGCTCGTGCTCCTCGTGCTCGCCTTCGAGCGACGCATCGCGAGCGGCCTCACGCGCGGCGCGATCAAGGGCTGAGGGGTGGGCGAGCTTCGGGGCGAGGGCATCCGCAAGGTCTTTCCGGGCGGCGTCCTCGGCCTGGACGGCGTTTCCTTCGTGGCGCATCCAGGGCGTGTGCTCACGCTGCTCGGACCCTCGGGCTGCGGGAAGTCGACGCTCCTTCGCATCATCGCCGGCCTCGAGCGCATGACCGAGGGCCGCCTGACGCTCGACGGGGCTCCGCTCGACGACGTCCCTCCCGGCAAGCGCGACGTCGGGTTCGTCTTCCAGAACTACGCCCTCTATCCGCACCTCACGGTCCGGCGGAACCTGTCCCTCGCGCTCGAGGTGCGCGGGATGCCGCGCGAGCTCGTCCAGGAGCGCGTGCGGGAAACGGCCGCCCTGCTCGGGGTCGAAGGACTCCTCGACCGGCGGCCGGGGGCGCTCTCCGGGGGCCAGCAACAACGCGTGGCACTCGGCCGGGCCCTGGCGCGGCGGCCCCGGCTGTACCTGATGGATGAGCCCCTCTCCAACCTCGATGCGCTCCTGCGCGAAGGGATGCGCGCCGAGCTGAAGTCCCTCTTCCGCCGCCTCGGCGCGACCGTCATCTACGTCACGCACGATCAGGCCGAGGCGCTCAGCCTCTCCGACGAAGTCCTGGTCCTGCGGGACGGGCGTGTCCGCCAGTGCGGCCCTCCTCTCGATCTGTACGCGCGGCCCGCCGACCTCTTCACGGCGACGTTCGTCGGGAGCCCTCGGATGACGATCTGGCGCGGATCGCGGCGGGAGAAGACACTCGCCCTGCGGGGGTTCGAGCTGCCCCTACCGGCGGCGATCGGCGGGGAAAGCGCGGAACTGTACGTCGGAATAAGGCCCGAGGACGTCGAGTTGAGCGAGGCTGTGGAGGGCGGAAGCTTCCGCGGTGTCGTCGAGCTCGCGGAACCGCTCGGTGATCGCACTCTGGTCACCCTGCGGATCGGGGACGAGACGCTGCGCGCGCTGGGTCCCTCGCGATCGTGGCCGGAGACGCTCCGCGTGCGGCTTTCCGGAGAGAAGCTCCACTGGTTCGACGGTGTGACGGAACGGCGGATCGAAGAGGAGTGAGCAACGGGCGGGTGTTCGTGGTCGGGAACTGCACCCGGGAACTGAGAGCAACTGCCCCGCGAGGGCGTGGTAGGCTCGCGAGCGCGACATGCGAGGTCCCTCGCCCCGCGCCGCCTACGCCTCGTCGGTCTTCCTCTCCGCGGTCCTGCTCTTCGACGTGCAGTTCGTCCTGGGCAAGCACCTGCTCCCCTGGTTCGGAGGAGCGGCCGCGGTGTGGACGACGTGCATGCTGTTCTTCCAGGTCTTCCTGCTCCTCGGGTACGCGTACGCGCACGCGCTCGCGCGCGCGTCACCCTCGCGGCAGCGCAGCGTCCACCTCGCCCTCCTCGGCCTGGCCGCGGCGCTCCTCGTCGTCCGCGCCGCAACCTGGCCGTCCCCCCTCACGCCCCCCGACGCCTGGAAGCCCGGTCCCGAGGACCCGCCCGTGGCGCGGATCCTGGAGCTCCTCGGCGTCGCGGTAGCACTTCCGTATCTGGCCCTGGCCGCCACCGGTCCCCTCCTCCAGAGCTGGTATGCACGCGCGTTTCCCGGCCGCTCGCCGTACCGGCTCTATGCCCTGTCGAACCTCGGATCGCTCCTCGGCCTTCTCGGCTACCCGCTCGTCGCGGAGCCGCTGCTGACGGTTCCCGTCCAGGCCCGGCTCTGGACGGCCGGCTTCCTCGCCTTCGCGATCGTCACGGCCTCCTGCGCCTGGTCCTTCGGACGGGCGGCACCTCCTCCCGCCGCCGACGCCAGGGAGGCGGGGAGGCTGGCGCCCGGTCTCGTCGCCCTCTGGTTCGGTCTCGCCGCCGTCCCCTCCGTCATGTTCCTCGCCGTCACGAGCCAGCTCTGCCAGGAGCTCGCGGTGGTGCCGCTCCTTTGGATGCTCCCGCTCGCGCTGTACCTCCTCACGTTCGTGCTCTGCTTCGAGTACGGGCACCTCTATCGCCGCGAGGCGTTCCTCGCCCTCCTCGTGTTCGCGGCCGGCGCGGGCACGCTCGCGCTCTACAAGGGCACGCTCCTCGGGGCCCGGACGCAGATCGCCGTCTTCTCCCTGGTTCTCCTCGTGTGCGGCCTGACCTGCCACGGCGAGCTCGCCCGCCTCAAGCCGCGGGCCGAGCGCCTCACCGTCTTCTATCTCGTGGTCGCCGCGGGGGGCGCCGCGGGCGGGATCTTCACGGGCATCGTGGCGCCGCGCCTCTTCCCGTCGTTCTTCGAGCTGCACACAGCGCTCCTCGCGGGGCCGGTGGTGCTGCTCCTCGCCGTCTTGCGCGACGAGGGCTCCTGGCTCAACCGCGGGCCCCGCCATCTCGTCTGGGCGCTCCGAGCTTCGGTGGTGGCCTGGGTAGCGGCGCTGGCCGTGGCTCTCTCGTTCCACGTCCAGGACAGCTACCGCGGCGCGGAGATGATCGTCCGGAACTTCTACGGCGTGCTGCGGGTGATCCGTCACGACCCGGGGACGGACCTCGAGATGGTGCAACTCAAGCACGGCCGGATCATCCACGGCCTGCAGCTCATGGCCCCGGAGCGCCGTCGCGAGCCCACCACGTACTACGGCGAGCGAACGGGAGTCGGCCTGGCCCTGGAGCGCCATCCCCGCCGCCTCGCCGGCCTTCCCCTGCGCGTGGGCTGCGTGGGCCTGGGAGTGGGGACGCTCGCCGCCTACGGCCGGCCGGGGGACGCCTTCGTCTTCTACGAGATCAACCCGCAGGTGATCGCCCTCTCGCAGGGAGAGCGCCCGACGTTCACCTACCTCCGCGAATCGCCGGCGGAGACGACGATCGTTCAGGGCGACGCGCGTCTCTCCCTGGAGCGCGAGCCGCCGCGGCAGTTCGACGTGCTGGCGGTGGACGCCTTCAGCAGCGACTCGATTCCCGTCCATCTCCTGACGCGGGAGGCCGTCGCCGTGTACCTCCGCCACCTGCGCGCGCCGGACGGCGTCGTGGCGGTTCACGTCTCGAACCGCTACCTCGACCTCAAGCCCGTCACCCAGGGCATCGCGGGCGTGCTCGGCCTGCGCCTCGGCTACTTCTTCTCCATGGGCATCCTCGACGCCTGGCCGTCGGACTGGATCCTGCTCGCCCCGGGCGGCGAGCTGCTCGACGACCCGCAGGTGTGGGGGGCCGGCGTGCCCCTCGCCGTGAACACGCCGGGCCTGCCCGTCTGGACGGACTCCTACAGCGATCTGCTGCGCGTGATCAAGCGTTAGGCGTGCGCCAGACGGGGAAAGATCTCGGTCACGAGCGCGCGAGGGCGCGCCGCTCGAGCTGGTCGAGGAGCGACGAGGGATCCTCCGCCACGACGAGCCGCTCCCTCTCCAACGGGGCCACGAACGATTCCGAGACCGCCTGCTCCACCTGGCGCAGCAGGCCGTCGTAGTAACCGGCGACGTTCAGCAGGCCCACCGGCTTGTCGTGGATGCCGAGCTTGACCCAGGTCACGACCTCGAAGAGCTCCTCCAGCGTCCCGAAGCCGCCGGGGAGGGCGACGAACGCGTCGGCGAGGTCGGTCATGAGCGCCTTGCGCGCGTGCATGTCGGCGACGACGCGAAGGTCGAGCAGCGACGTGTGCGCAACCTCGCGCTCCACGAGGCCGCGGGGGATGACGCCCGTCACCGTGCCTCCGCGCGTCAGGACCTCGTCGGCCAGCGCGCCCATGAGCCCGACCCTGGCCCCGCCGTACACGAGGTGGAGCCGCCGCTCCGCGAGGAGCCGGCCGAGCGCGAGGGCGGACGCGAGGTGGCGCGGATCGCGCCCGGGCGTCGAGCCGCAGAAGACGCAGACGCGGGTCAAGCGGCCGCGCTTCAGCGCCCTTTCGGGAACATCGCCATGAGCAGCCCGAAGCCGGCGGCCAGCGCGCACGCGTATCGACCGACGTCCCACTTGCCCGCGGGGTACTCCAGGCTCTCGCTGATCGACTTCCCGTCCGGGACGGGAGGGTACTTGTCCATCTGCGAGCCGCAGTAGACGAACCCGAAGATCCCGACGAGCAGCAGGATTCCGCCGAAGTTGCGCATCTGGTCCCCCTATTCGCCCTTGAAGGCGGGCTTCCTCTTTTCCAGGAAGGCGGTCGTCCCTTCTTTCTTGTCCTCGGACTCGAACGTGATGGCCTGCGCGGTGGACTCGTAGACGAGGCCGGCGGCGAGCGGCATCTGGCTGGACGCATTCAGGGCCATCTTCGAGAGGCGCACGGCGAGCGGTCCCAGGGCGAGCACGCGCTCCGCCATCGCCCTCGCCGCCTTTTGGAGATCGGCGGCGGGGACGACCTCGCTCACGAGGCCCGCCGCGAGCGCCTTGGCCGCGTCCCAGCGCGCGCCCGTGAGGACCAGCTCCTTGGCGCGTCCCAGGCCCACGATGCGGGGGAGGCGCTGGGTGGCTCCGGCGCCGGGAATGATGCCGAGCGCGGCCTCCGGCTGGCCGAACACCGCGTGCTCCGCGGCGATCCGGAGGTCGCAGGCGAGGGCGAGCTCGCAGCCCCCGCCGAGCGCGACGCCGTTCACGGCGGCGATCGTCACCGCGTCGTGGCTCTCGACCACGGACATGAGGCGGGAGTTGATGGAGGCGAGCGCGTCGTCCCGGCGCCGGGTGCGTATGGCGTTGATGTCGGCCCCGGAGACGAACGCCTTGTCGCCAGCCCCGGTCAGGATCAGGACACCCGCTCGGGCGCGCGAGACCTCGCCGAGCGCCGCGTGCAGCTCCTCGACCGTCTCGAGGTCGAGCGCGTTGCGCACCTCCGGCCGGTTCACGGTGATGACGGCGAGACGGCCGTCCCGGGCCAGGATGAGGTTGCGATAGCCCAAGTCGCTCCGGATATTACCTCATCGCCCGGACG
>JBKPBQ010000297.1:0-6339 GCA_046726955.1 Acidobacteriota bacterium | reverse complement strand
GGACAGGTCTCGGCGTAGGCGGGGAGTCCCATGTCGCGCGCCTGCTTCACCTTCTCGAGCGCGTCCGAGCACGAGAGGTGGACGATGTAGATGGGGACGCCCGCCATCTCGGCGAGAGCGATGGCGCGGCCCGTGGCCTCGCCCTCCGCGCGCGTGGGACGGGTGAGGGCGTGGTACTTGGGCGCCGTCTGGCCCTTGCGGAGCGCCTCCTTGACGAGCGTGTCGATGACGCCGCCGTTCTCCGCGTGCATGCAGATGATGCCGCCGTTGTCGCGCGTCTTCAGGAGGGCCCGGAAGATCGTGGCGTCGTCCACCATGAAGACGCCCGGGTAGGCCATGAAGAGCTTGAACGAGGTGATGCCCTCGTGCCGCGTCATCTTGTCCATGTCGTGGGAGGCCTGGTCCGAGAGCTCGCGCACGATCATGTGGAAGGCGTAGTCGATCGCGGCCTTGCCCTCCGCCTTCTTCATCCAGCCCTCGTAGGCGGGATAGAGGCCCTCCCCGAAGTTCTGGATCGCGAAGTCCACGACCGTGGTCGTCCCCCCGTGGGCGGCGGCGATCGTCCCGCTCTCGAAGTCGTCGGCGGAGGTCGTACCCCCGAACGGCATGTCGAGGTGGGTGTGCACGTCGATCCCCCCGGGGAGGGCGAGCTTGCCGGAGGCGTCGACGAGCGTGTCGGCGGGGAGGTTCAGCCCCTTGCCGATGAGGGTGACGACGCCGTTGTCGATGTAGATGTCGCCGTCGTAGCGGTCGGAGGCGGTCACGACGGTGGCGTTCTTGAGGAGGGTCGTGCTCATGGGACCTCCGGGGGGGACGCGCGGATGCTAGCCGTGCGGTCGCGCGCGTGTCAACGCCGGCCGGGATAGACTCGGCCGATGCTGCGGGCGCTCTCCCTGCTCTACGCGATCGTGCTCGCCGCCGCCCTCGTCGCGCTCTACCCGCTGGGCGACCGCTTCTGGCCGTCGACCCTTCTCCTCTTCGGCCCCCGCTGGGTCCTCGCCCTGCCCTGGCCCCTGCTCGCGGGCGCCGCTCTCTTCAAGAAACGCGACCGGCGCCTGCTGCTCCTGCTCGTTCCCCTCGGCCTCGTGCTTCTCTTTCCGATCCTCGGCTTCCGAGTCCCCTTGCGGTCCCCGTTCTTCGCGGAGTCGGACACCCGGGACCTGCGGGTGATGAGCTACAACATCGGCGACGAACGCTTCGACGCGAAGGCCTTCCAGTCGATCCTCGAGGAGTCCTTGCCCGACGTGGTCGCACTGCAGGAATGCACAGAGGACCTCGGCGTGCCGCTCGCGGAGTGGCATACGAGTTCGCAGCTCGGGTCGTGCGTGCTGAGCCGGTATCCCATGGGAGAGGCCCAGGTCCGGCCCATCGAGGACGTGTGGAGGATGGCGGGGAGTGGGCTGATCGTCCGGCACGAGGTGGCGGCCCCCGTGGGCAAGGTCTTCGTCACCAACGTCCACCTGGAGACGCCGCGCGAGGGGCTGGAGGAGCTCTCGGACAGCCGGGGCCGGGACGCGAGCGTCCTCCGCGCCAAGAACGAGCAGCGCGAGATCGAGGCCCAGCTGGCCCGCCACTGGGTGGACGAGTCGCCGGGTCCGGCCCGCGTCGTGACCGGCGACTTCAACATGACCGTGGAGAGCGCCATCTTCCGCGAGCACTGGTCGGGCTACCAGGACGCCTTCTCGACGGCGGGATTCGGGTTCGGCTTCTCCAAGCGCACGCGGCTCATCGGGGTGAGGATCGACCACGTCCTCGCCAGCCCGGGCTGGCTCTGCGTGAAGTCCTGGGTCGGACCGTCGCTCGGCGGCGACCACCGGCCCGTACTCGCCGTCCTCCGCTGGATGGGTCCTCCGCTCCAGTGATGGTAGAGTCCTCCTCGGAGCCGGCAGGAGGACCGTGAGAAACGTCGCGCCCAAGCTCGACGATGCCGCCTACGAGAAGAACTTCGCGGACATCAACCCGCGGCTCACGGCGACCCAGGCAGTGGCCGAGGCCTCTCGGTGCCTCTTCTGCTACGACGCGCCCTGCATCCAGGCCTGTCCCACCGCGATCGACATCCCGGGCTTCATCCGAAAGATCACGACCGGGAACCTGAAGGGGTCCGCGCGCACGATCCTCGAGGCCAACGTCCTCGGCCACTCCTGCGCGCGGGTCTGCCCGGTGGAGGCGCTCTGCGAAGGGGCGTGCGTCCTCAACCAGGAGCACAAGCGGCCGGTCACGATCGGAGCCCTGCAGCGGCATGCCACCGACTACGTGATGGACCGCGGCATCCGCGTCCTGGAGGCGGGCGCGCCGAACGGCAAGAGCGTCGCGCTCATCGGCGCGGGGCCCGCGAGCTTCGGCTGCGCGGCGGAGCTGGCGCGGCTGGGCTACGCCTGCCGCATCTACGAGAAGCGCGCCGTGGCCGGAGGCCTCAACACCCACGGGATCGCCGCCTACAAGATGCGGGCGAGCGACGCGCTGCGAGAGGTGGACCTCGTCCGGTCGCTCGGTGTCGAGATCCGCGGGAACGTCGAGGTGGGCCACCACGTCTCGGTGGCGGACCTGCAGAAGGACGCGGCAGCCGTCTTCCTCGGCATCGGCCTCGGCCCCACCGAGGCCATCCGCATTCCGGGCGAGAACCTGCCCGGAGTCGTGGACGCGCTGCGGTTCATCGACCGTATCAAGAACGAGCCCTTCCGGCAGGTGGACGTGGGCCGGACGGTGGTCGTGATCGGCGCGGGCAACACCTCCGTCGACGCCGCGACGCAGGCCAAGCGCCTGGGCGCGGAGAACGTGATCGTCGTCTACCGGCGGGGCCCCGAGGACGTCTCGGCGTACCACTACGAGTTCGAGCTCGCCAAGTCGGATGGGGCGGTCTACGTCTTCTACGCGATGCCCGTCCGCTTCGTGGCCGAAGCCGGCGCCTTGATCGCGATCGAGTGCGTCCGCACCGAGGTCGTCCCCGACGGGCGCGGCGGGAACGTCGTGAGGCCGGTGACGGGAAGCGAGTTCCAGATCCCCTGCGACATGGCGATCACCGCGGTGGGGCAGAGCAAGGCCGTCGACTGGCTCTCCCGCAACTTCCCCGGCCTCGAGCTCGACCGGGGCCGCGTGAAAGTGGACGCGGAGGGACGCACGAGCGTGAAGGGCTTCTACGCGGGGGGCGACTGCGTGAACGGCGGCAAGGAGGTCGTCAACGCGGTGGCGGACGGCAAGGCCGCCGCTCGCGCCATCGACCGTGACCTCGGCTCGCCGCGGGGCTGACGGAGGAAGCGATGGCGGACCTCAGCACGGACTGCGCGGGGATCAAGAGTCCCAATCCCTTCTGGGTGGCCTCGGGGCCGCCCGCCAACACCGCCTACCAGGTCCACCGGGCCTTCGACGCGGGCTGGGGAGGCGCCGTATGGAAGACGATCGGCGAGCCGATCGTCAACACCACCTCGCGCTACGGCGGCGTCGACCTCCAGAACGTCCGCATGATGGGCTTCAACAACATCGAGCTCATCTCCGACCGGCCGATCGAGGACAACTTCCGCGAGATCGCGGAGGTGAAGAAGCGCTGGCCGAAGCACGCGGTCGTGGCCTCGCTCATGGTGGAATCGAAGCGCGAAGCATGGCACGACATCGTCAAGCGCGCCGAGGGCTCGGGCGCGGACGGGCTCGAGCTGAACTTCGGCTGCCCGCACGGCATGAGCGAGCGGGGAATGGGCGCCGCGGTGGGGCAGGTCCCCGAGTACGCGAAGATGATCACCGGCTGGGTCAAGGAAGTCGCGCGGACACCCGTGCTCGTGAAGCTCACGCCCAACGTCGCGGACGTGACCTACGTGGGCGCGGCCGCCTGCGAGGGCGGGGCCGACGGCCTGAGCCTCATCAACACGATCAACAGCATCATGGGCATCGACCTGCAGACGCTCGAGCCGCGGCCGATCGTGGACGGCAAGTCCTCCCACGGCGGCTACTGCGGCCCCGCGGTGAAGCCCATCGCCCTCAACATGGTCTCCGCGATCGCCAAGCACCCGAAGATCGGCGTCCCCATCTCCGGCATCGGCGGGATAGCGACCTGGCAGGACGCCGCGGAGTTCCTGCTCCTGGGCGCCACGAGCGTCCAAGTCTGCACCGCGATCATGCACTACGGCTTCCGCCTCGCCGATGACCTCGTGGACGGGCTCTCGAACTGGATGGACGAGCGGGGCTACCGCACGATCGCGGACTTCCGCGGCCTGAGCCTGCCCCGCATCCTCGACTGGGGCGACCTGAACCTGAACTTCAAGGTCGTGGCGGAGATCGACCACGCCAAGTGCGTGGGCTGCCACCTCTGCTACGTGGCCTGCGAGGACGGCGCCCACCAGTCCATCCGGCTCGTGAACGGCGGGAAGGTCCCCGAGATCGTCGAAGAGAAGTGCGTGGGCTGCAACCTCTGCATGCTCGTCTGCCCGATCCCCGGCTGCATCTCCATGAAGAAGGTCGAGACGGGGCGGCCCTCGCAGTCCTGGCGCGAGTACCAGGAGAAGCTCGGCAAGGGCATCGCCTGCGAGCTGCCGGGAGAGCGGCATCCCCATTAGCCTCTGATGAAGGCTTCGACCCGAGGGGCGACACCGCGCCGCGAGGGACCGGAGAAGCTCTGCGGCCGGACGCAATACCTCGACGATCACGCGCTTCCGGCTGGCACGCTCTTCGGCGCCACCCTGCGTTCCACGATCCCGCGCGGGAAGATCACGAAGCTCGACTTCGATCCCGCCTTCCCCTGGAAGGAGTTCGTGATCGCTACCGCCCGGGACATCCCCGGACAGAACCACGTCGCGCTCATGGAAACGGACCAGCCGCTGCTCGCCGACGGCGAGGTGCGCCACGCGATGGAGCCGATTGCGCTCGTCGCCCACCCCGAGCGCGCGCGCGCCTACGAGGCCCTCGCCCACATACGAGTCGAGTACGAGCCGCAGATCGCGGTCTTGACGCTCGAGGAGTCGCTCGCCCGCAAGCAGGCGCTCCACGGCGCGGACAACGTCTTCAAGCGGTTCCTCATCGAGAAGGGCGACGTCGAGAAGGGCCTGGCCGCGGCCGAAGTCGTCGTCGAGGGTGAGTACCGCGTCCCCCACCAGGAGCAGGCCTATATCGAGAACAACGCCATGGCGGCCTGGATCGAGGACGACGGGACGGTCGTGGTCATGGGCTCGCTCCAGTGCCCCTACTACGTGCACAAGGCCCTCAAGACGATGTTCGGCCTTCCCGACGAGCGCGTGCGCGTCGTGCAGGCCGCGACCGGCGGGGGGTTCGGAGGCAAGGAGGAGTACCCGTCGATGATCGCGGGCCACGCCGCGCTGCTCGCGTGGAAGGCGCGCAAGCCGGTCAAGATCGTCTACGACCGCGCCGAGGACATGGCGGCCACGACGAAGCGCCACCCTGCGATCGTCCGCCACCGCACCGGCCTCACGGGCGACGGCCGGCTCGTCGCCCAGGACATCGAGGTGGCGATGGACGGTGGGGCGTACGTCACGCTCTCGCCGGTCGTGCTCTCCCGCGGGACGCTCCACGCCACCGGCCCCTACGAGTGCGCGAACGTGCGCGTGCGCTCGCGCGTCCTCGCCACGAACACGCCCCCGAACGGCGCCTTCCGCGGCTTCGGCGCCCCGCAGACGCTCTTCGCGGCCGAGCTCCACATGGAGCGGATCGCGGAAAGGCTCGGGATCGACTCGGTCGCGCTCCGGCGGCGAAACGCTTTCAAGCAAGGCTCGGTCACGTCCACCGGCCAGGTGCTGGACGAGAGCGTCGGTGCCCGCGAGTCGCTCGACGAGTGTGTGAAGCGCAGCGACTACGTGCGCAAGCGCCGCGAGCACGCGCGCTGGAACAAGGGGAAGAACCGGACCTGGCGGGGGATCGGTCTCGCCCTCGTCCACCACGGGGCGGGCTTCACCGGGAGCGGCGAGACCTACCTCGCGAGCCGGGCCGCGGTCTCCCTCACGCGCGACGGAGAGCTCCGCGTGCTCGCCGCGTCCACGGAGATCGGACAGGGCACGACGACGCTCTTCGCCCAGATGGTCGCGAGCGTCCTCGGCGTGACCGAGAGAGACGTGATCGTGGAGACGCCCGACACCGGGAAGGTGCCGAACAGCGGCCCCACCGTGGCCAGTCGCACCTGCATGATCGTCGGCGGGCTCCTCGAGCGCGCGGCCCGGCAGCTCCGGGACGAGCTCGTGCAGTCCGTCGGTCGGCTGCCCCGGAGCGCCAAGGAGTGGAAGGAGGCCGGGCGGCGGCTGTGCGGTCGCGAGCGCGCCCGCCGCTTCGAGGTCGAGTACGAGACGCCGAGCGGCCTGCGCTGGGACGACCGGTCCTACAAGGGCGACGCGTACGGCGTCTACG
>JBKPBQ010000296.1:0-6267 GCA_046726955.1 Acidobacteriota bacterium | reverse complement strand
CGTCACGTACTGGGAGAGCGGGACGGACCGGAGGATCTTCACCGCCCAGGATCACTACGTCTACGCGCTCGACGCGAGGACGGGCGAGCCGATCGCGCGATTCGGGCACGGCGGACGGATCGACCTCCACGAGGACCTCGGCCGGCCCGCGGAGGAGCAGTCGGTCCGGCTCACGACCCCGGGGATCGTCTACCGCGATCTCCTCATCGTCGGAGGGCGCGTCGGGGAATCGCTGCCGGCGTCTCCCGGACACGTGCGGGCCTACGACGCACGGACGGGGGCGCTGCGATGGACCTTCCACACGATCCCCCACCCCGGCGAGCCGGGATACGAGACGTGGCCGAAGGAAGCGTGGAAGACGAGCGGGGGTGCGAACAACTGGGCGGGCATGGCCGTGGACGACGAACGCGGCGTCGTCTACGTCCCCACGGGCTCGGCGGCCGACGACTTCTACGGAGCCGACCGGATCGGCGACAACCTCTACGCGAACTCGCTCCTCGCCCTCGACGCGGCGACCGGCCGGAGGATCTGGCATTTCCAGGCCGTGCGCCACGACCTCTGGGACCGGGACTTCCCCTCGCCGCCCACGCTCGCCACCGTGCGGCGCGACGGCCGCCGGATCGACGCCGTCGTCCAGACGACCAAGGCGGGATACGTCTACGTCTTCGACCGCGCCGACGGCCGCTCGCTCTTCCCTCTCGAGACGCTGAAGACCGCGCCGAGCACCGTGGACGGCGAGGTCGCGGCGGACTCGCAGACGTTACCCACGAAGCCCGCCCCCTTCGCCCGCCAGCGGCTGACGGAGGAGCTGCTCACCAGCCGGACTCCCGAGGCTCGGCGGAAGGCGCTCGAGGACTTGCGGAGCTTCCGCAACGAGGGGCCGTTCGCGCCCTTCGCCGTGGGACGGGAGACGGTCGTCTTCCCGGGTTTCGACGGCGGCGCGGAATGGGGCGGGTCGGCGTTCGACCCGGAGACGCATCTCCTCTACGTCAACGCGAACGAGATGGCGTGGACGGGCAGCCTCGTTCCGAACGCGGCGGGCACGGGCGGGCGGGCGCTGTACCTGAGGAACTGCGCGGCCTGCCATCGGGACGACCTCCGCGGCGCGCCCCCCCAGATGCCGTCGCTCGTCGGCATCGGCGCGCGTGCTGAAGACGACGATCTCCGGCGGGTGATCGAGAAGGGCCAGGGCCGCATGCCCGGGTTTCCCACTCTCTCCTCCTCCGAGGTCGCGGCCCTCGTCGCGTATCTCCGGACGGGCGACGACCGCGAGGCCGAGCCGTCTTCGCCGTCGCGGCTCTGGCTCAAGTACCGTTTCGGCGGCTACAAGAGGTTCCTCGACGCCGACCGCTATCCCGCGATCGCGCCGCCCTGGGGCACGCTGACCGCCATCAACCTGGACACGGGCGAGCACGCCTGGCAGGTCCCGCTCGGCGAGTACCCGAAGCTTGCGGCCCAGGGACTGCGCGACACCGGCAGCGAGAACTACGGCGGGCCCGTCGTCACCGCGGGCGGCCTCGTCTTCATCGGGGCCACGAGCTTCGACAAGAAGCTGCGCGCGTTCGACAAGACGACGGGACGGCTGCTCTGGGAGGCGACGCTCCCGTTCTCGGCGACCGGCACGCCCGCCACGTACGAGGTCGGCGGCCGGCAGTTCGTGATCACGCCCGCGGGCGGGGGCAAGGACGGCGGGCCGTCCGGGGGAATCTTCGTGGCGTTTGCGCTGCCCAAGCCCCGTCCGGCCCGCGCGAAGTGAGACGTCAGAGGGACTTCAGGAACTCCACGAGATCCCGCTTCTCGTCCGGCGTGATCGTGAAGCCCAGCACCGGCGCGTAGTGGTCGACGACCGCCTCGAGCGTCGGGAAGCGGCCGTCGTGGTAGAAGCCGCCCTTGGTGTGCGTCCACAGGCCCCTGAGGGGCGACGTGCGGTAGCGGTGGTCGGGCGCACGATCGGCCTGGAACGAGTCGATGCCGACCTCGGCGGGCGTGTGGAGGTTCCACCCCGGCTCGGTGTAGAGAGGCGGCACGTGGCAGCGCGCGCAATCCGCCTTGCCGGAGAAGATCTCCCGCCCCCGCCGCGCCGCCGCCCGGTCGAACGAGCCTTCCGGGGCCTCGGGGATCGGCAGCGCGAGCTGGTAGAGGTGCAGCGCGGCCAGCTTCGGGGTGATGCGGTCCTCGTCGCTGCGCACGTTGCCGAAGCCGTTGGCCGCCGCGATCGGGAACTGCGACGCGTCGTCGAGGCGCGGGTCGTAGAACGTGCCGCGTCCGTGCATCTCGAGGTTGGCCACGAACGCGTTCCAGTAGGTCACCGACCCCCAGCCCGTCCAGGTGTGGAGGTTCACGCCGGCGAGCCCGAAGGCGGGCGGGAGGAGTGTCGCCGCGCTCCCGTTCGGGCCCGCGGCCTTGCGGTCGAGGAAGATCTCGGCGTCGAACTTGCCGACGCCCCAGTGGGTGATCACGTCGCGCACCACCGCCTCCGGCACGCCGAGCAGGTCCGCGACCGGCTGGAGGTTGGGGGCGACGTTGACGATCTTGCCTACGTCGAGGTCCCGGTTCGCCCAGCCGTCGAGGCGGCGGCCGATGCCGGGCAGGAAGGAGTCGTCCACGGTCGAGTGGCAGAGCGCGCACTGGATGCCGACCGCGCGCAACCCGGGCTCCGACCCGCGAAAGAAGCCCTTGACCCCCACGACCGCATTCAGCCGGAGGAGGGCGAGCGTCGTGGCCGGGCTGTCGAGGTCCACGTGCCCCTGCTGGATCTGCCTCCGCAGGCTCTCGGGAAGGGCGTCCGCGTCGACCTTGAGGCCCAGTCCCAGGGCGGCGCGCGGCGACACGCCCGGTCCGACGCCTCCGAACGCCGCGCCCTGGATGCCGTCGTGGAGGCGCAGGGCGCCGCCCCAGAAGGCTTCGTCGCCGAAGGTGTCGAAGCGGAAGGTCCTTCTCCCCGCCCTGAGCTCGCGGCTGACGTGCGTGGCGAGCGCCACTTCGAACGGACGATCGCCGACCGACCGCAACGGGCCCCCATCGTCTGCGGTGGCGAGCGCGAGCAGCACGACAGTGCCGAGGGCCACTCCCGCCAGAGCCGTTCTGCGTCTTCCGAGCTGCATGCAAACCTCCTCCATCGGGGCGGGGGTGGGCCGCCGGCGCGCCACCGCCGCCTCGCGGCGGGCCGCCTGACTGAATGGAGTCGAGAGGAGGAAAAAGGTGACGGGGTTGCGGGCGACGCGCGACGAATGTTACGAGACGGCGCTTCCGTCGGAAGGTGACAGGATCCGATTTCTTCCGGCGTCCTTGGCCTTGTAGAGGCTCTGGTCCGCGGCCTTGATCAGGCCCGAGTCGTCCCCGGCGTCTGCGGGGAAGGTGGCGACGCCGCCGCTCACGGTGAGGCGGCCTCCGGGCTGGGTCCCCGCGTCCGGAAACTCGTAGGCCTCGACGGCGATGCGCGCGAGCTCCGCGAAGCGGATCGCCTCCTCCCGCCCCGACCCGTAGAGCAGCGCCGCGAACTCCTCGCCTCCGTAGCGCGCGACCACGTCGCCCCGGCGCCCGGTCCGCCGCAGGAGGTCGGCGACCTTCACGAGCACCCGGTTGCCCTCCTGGTGGCCGTGCGTGTCGTTGTAGTTCTTGAAGTGGTCGATGTCGAAGAGGACGACGGCCACGGGGTCGCCGGTCTGCCGCGCCCTCTCCAGCTCGATCTCGAGCCGGTCCCGGAAGAAGCCGAAGTTGTAGAGGCGCGTCAGGGGGTCGGTGATCGCCCTCTGGTGCGTGCGGGTCACCCGCCAGGTCAGGCTCCGTACGCGCTCGAGCTGCAGCCAGAAGAGCTCTTCGAGGATGTCGGGACGACTCCGCAGGAACTCCCGGAAGGAGGCGGCGGGGATGCGAAGCACGCGACAGTCGGTGCGCGCCCGCACGGTGGCGGACCGCGCCTGCCCGTCGAGGGCCGCCATCTCCCCCGCCACCGCTCCCGGGTGGAGCGTGCGCAGCACCACTTCGTCCCCGCCCGGCATCTCGTGCGTGACCTCGAGCGCGCCGTCGAGGAGCAGCACGACGTGGTCGCCCGCGTCGCCCTGCTTCCAGAGGATGGTGCCGGCGGAGAGCGGCTTCTCCGCACCGAGAGGCGTCAGGTCGGCGAAGGAGGCGGGAAGGATCCGCTCCGGCGCCAGGCCCGAGTCCGGCTGGAGGGGCCGGTCGGGACTGCCCATAATCCTCCAATGATACCGCCGCGCCTCTGCGGCGGCTCGTCCACCCTCCTACCGGCGGGCGTAGAGGTCGATCACCTTCTCGATGGCGCGCCGGCAGACGGCGCAGAAGCCCTCCGTCCGCGTGAACATGATGCAGTCCGTCTGCGGCCGGTAGTAGCCCTTGGCCTCGTAGAGAGCTCCTTCGAACGCGCCCACCGCGCGAGCGTGCGGGCCTGCGAACAGCTTGGCCTCGCGGTCGCGCTCCTCTCGGAAGAGGGCGTCCATCTCCTCTTCCGGCCGATGCTCGGCCCGGAGCTTCCGCCGGCGAGACTGGATCTCCTTTTGCAGCTCCTCGAACGCCTGCTTCTGCCAGGGCGTGGGCAGCGGCGTTCCCGGGGTCACGAGGTCCCGCCACTTGGCGGCCTGCGGGTCCGCGGTGGCGTTCGGCTCCCAGGGCTCGGGCCGGTCGCTGGCGGGACCGTAGGCGACATCCGACGTGTAGTACTCGTCGGCCAGGGCCGCGAAGTGGTGGCCGAACTCGTGCACGAAGAGGTAGGAGGCCCAGGCGTTGTCCGCGGCCACCGTCGCGTACTGGCCGAAGATGCCGCCTCCGCCGTACTTCCGGTCGTTGACCACGATCTCCACGAACTCGTAGGGGGCTTTGGCCGCCGCCTCGCGCAGCCGCTTGTTGTCGAAGGCGAGCACGTAACGCTCCGAGCCGAACGCGTCGTAGCTCGCGCGCAGCGCGGAGCGCCGGTAGACGGAGTCCGAGGGCCGCGCGATCCCGCTCTCCTCGGACGGCGTGTCCACGGCCCAGACGTTGAAGTCGCGGCGGCGCTCCTTGAAGGGCGACGAGGCGAACAGCATCTCCGCGAGCCGCTTGGCGTCGCGGTGCCACTTTTCCATCTCGGCCGCGGTGTAGCCGTCGCCGAGGAGGAGCAGGTCCACCTTGTCCGCGGGGTCGCCGTTTCTCTCCACCTCCCAAACGCGCCCGACAGGACTCGTGCGGTCGACGAACACGTCCCGGGGATCGACCACCGTGGTCCAGACCTCCCGAAAGAGGCCCTTCACCCGCCTCTTCACGACTACCTGGACGGGCCCCGGCGGCTCCGGGAACCTGAGCGACTCGTGGAACGTCCGCTGGCCCTGCTTCGCGTCCTCCGTCGTCTCCCACTCGCCGTAGGCGGTGGAGAAGCCGCGCGAGTAGAGCACGCGGTTCGTCGCCCGGTCCGCGACCTCGAACAGGTACTGGCCGAGGTTCGTGTCGTCGAGCGATCGCTCGGGCGGCCCCGGCCACGGGCCCTCGAGCACGACGCCGTCGCGCGCGAAGCGTTCCTCGCCGGCGGTCCCCGTGTGGAAGTAGTCGAGACGGAGGGTGGCGGGTGTCGCCGGCGAGGCGAGCACCCCGGCGACGATGATCGCGAGCATCGAAGGCCTACCGGCCCGGCGTTTCCCACCGCCCGGTCTCCGCGGACCGGACGAGCGCGTCGAGAGCGGCCATGTTCGCGACGGCGTCCTCGAGCGGGACTGGAGCCGGGCCCCCAGCGCGGACCGCCCGCGAGAAGAGGTCGCCCTGCAGCGTGTACTGGTCGCACGTCTCGAACGTCAGCGTCTCGACGCCCGTCCCGAAGGGATCCCGGCCGTCGTCCAGGAACACGCGGCACGGCCGGTCCGGCGGCGCATTGAACGGGATCTCGATCTCGATCCGGGCCTTCGTCCCGAAGATCTGGACGCGCTGATAGCCGACGAGCTGCGTGCTGCACGTGAAGGTCGCGGTGCCCTTCGCGAACTCGAGCATCCCGGAGGTCAGGCGGTCGGTCCCGAAGTCGGGATCGCGCTCCATGATCGCCACCACGCGGCGCGGCTCTTCGCCGTAGAGGAAGCGCGAGACCGTCACCGGGTAGCAGCCGATGTCGAGGAGCCCGCCGCCTCCGATCCCCGCGATGTTCCGGACGTTCGCGGGGTCGCGGTTGAAGTAGGAGAAGGCGCCGTGGATGCTTCGCAGGTCGCCGATGCGTCCCTGGCGCACGAGGTCGCGCACCCCCAGCCACTGGGGATGCGCCCGCACCATGAAGGCTTCCTGGACGAGGAC
>JBKPBQ010000295.1:0-7495 GCA_046726955.1 Acidobacteriota bacterium | reverse complement strand
CTCCGAGCGGAAGAGGAAGCGCTTGGCCCAGCCCGCGACGTGGATCGACCGCCCCTCGGACACGACGGAGTCTCCGTGGGGGGCAAGGGTGCGCTTGAGCGAGACGTCGGGGTCGAGCCGCGCGCGGTGCTGGTCGAAGGTCACCACGCGGAGGTTCGGGGCGTGGGTGACCGTTCCCGTGTCGGGGGGCTCGAGCCCGGCGAGGAGGCGCAGCAGCGTCGTCTTGCCGCTGCCGTTCGCTCCCAGCAGTCCCAGGCGAAGGCCGGGAGACAGGACGAGGTCGAGGCCCCGCACGACCTCCCGCCCGCCGAAGCCCTTCGAGAGGCCCTCGGCCACCACCAGGCGCCGCGTCTTGCGCTCGGTGCCTGCGAAGTCGATGGCCACCGAGCCCGTGCGCGATCGGCTGTCCAGGTCGGCGAGCTCGGCCTGGAGCCGGCCCGCCTCGTCGATGCGCGCCTGGGCCTTGCGGGTGCGGGCCTTGGCCTTGCGCGACAGCCATTCCAGCTCGCCGCGCACGCGGTTGCGCAGCGAATCCTGGTAGGCGGCCTGGCCGGCCAGGAGCTCGTCCTTCTTCTCCAGGAAGCGGCTGTAGCGGCCCTGGACGTCGAGCCGCCCATCCGCGAACGCGCGGTTCAGCTCGATCATGCGGCCGGCCACGGACTCGAGGAAGTACCGGTCGTGGCTCACCGCCACGAAGGCTTCGGGCTCGCGCGGCAAGAGCGCCTCGAGCCACAGGATGCCCTCGACGTCGAGGTGATTCGTGGGCTCGTCGAGGAGCAGCAGCTCGGGCCCCCGCACCAGCTCGCGCGCGATCGCGAGGCGCTTTCTCCATCCTCCGGAGAGGGTGGCCGTCCGCTGCGCGACGTCCGGGAAGCCGGCCCGGCCCGCCCCCACCGCGACCCGTCCCTCGGCCTCGTGCTCGTCGAGTCCCAGGTCGCGGACCGCCTCGAGAAGGACCGAGAGGACCGTGCTCTCGGGGGTGAAGGCCGGATCCTGGGGCACGTACCCAATGCGGAGACGCTTGCGCGCGGCGCGCGTTCCCCCGGACGGCGGCTCCAGCCCGGCCAGGATCTTCAGCAGCGTCGACTTCCCGGAGCCGTTGGGCCCCACGAGCCCCACGTGGTCCCCTTCGAAGAGGCCGAACGAGAGCCCTTCGAAGAGCGGGGCCGCGCCGAAGGCCTTGGCGAGGTCCTGACAGGAGAGGAGCAGCTCGGGCATGGGTTAGGCGTGGACCTTGCTGAGGCGCGAGAAGGAGATCATGGCAAACGATCAAGGGTAGCACGCCGGTCGCCCGCGCCTTCGGGCCGACCTCGGCCCGTCCACTTCTGCGTGCATAGGCCCGGGCCTATGGGTCTCGGGTCAAGAACGTATTGGTCTTCTCCTCGCTCCTGAGCCCACACTGCTGACGTCACGATTCCTGGGCTCGAGGCCTGGTCCCATGGACAAGAAAGAAGATGAAAACATGAAGAAGCAGACACTCGCCGTTGCCGCAGCGTTCACGTTGATCGGTGCCGTGGCCCTCGCCCAGGAAGTCAAGGTGGACTTCGACAAGGATGCCAACTTCTCGGCGATCAAGACCTTCGCCGTCAAGATCGGGACTTCCTGGGGCAACCCCCTCAGCGAGAAGAGGGTCGTCGCGGAGATCGAGCAGGCGCTGACCGAGAAGGGCTGGACGAGGGCCGACGAGGCCACTGCCGACGCGATCGTCGTGCTGCACGGCGCGACCGAGGTGAAGAAGGACCTCAACACCTTCTACAGCGGTGGCTACGGCGGTTACGGCTGGCGCGGTATGGGCGGAATGGGCTCGTCGAGCACCACCGTCAGCGAGTACACCGTGGGGACGCTGGTCGTGGACATCTTCGACGCCAAGTCGAAGGAGCTCCGCTTCCGGGGCACGGCGTCGGACGAGGTCTCCGACAAGCCGGAGAAGAACCAGAAGAAGCTGGCGAAGGCCTCGGACAAGATGTTCAAAGACTTCCCCCCTGGCTCGGGCAAGAAGTAGGCCTCCGCGGAACGAGCCGACCGGCCGACCGACGCGCGCTCGAGTCGCTGCGTCGGCCGGCCTCGTTCGTACCGAGGGGTACGGTCTGGTCTCCGCGAGTGACCCTGCGCCTGGCCGATGGCCGCCGCGGGCTTCTGCGCGGTGCCTTTCGCTATGACCTCATCACCCTCGAGCCGCCGCCCCCTCCTGCCGCGAATGTCGTCAACCTCTACGCCCGCGACTTCTACGCGCTCGCCCGCCGGCGCTTGAACCCCGACGGACTCCTGGCCCAATGGCTGCCTCTGTCGACCCAGAATGACGAGGACACGCGCTCGCTCGTCCGGAGCTTCCTGAACGTCCGCACGACGCGCTCTCCACGACCGACGACCGTCCGCGGATCGAGTACGCCGCCTGGGTCCGGGACGGTGAATTCTCCCGCGTGTTACCACGCGTCCTGGCGACGGGGACGACGGCCCCGCCGGTTGCGAACGCCGGCGCACGGCTCACCGCCGAAATCTCCGCCGAGGGGCGCCGCCTCATGGAGTTCTACCAGGCGAGTCTCGACGCCTATGCCGGAGACCGAAGGCGAGGGGCCGAGGCCATGGGCAAAGTGCTCGCCGAGGACAGGTCGAATCCCTACTACTCATGGTTCACGGCCGGAATTCCGGAAGACGCCACTGGCGGTGGCCAATGAGAGCCATGCGCCGCCGAGCCCTCCTGGCGGCTGCTCGCCACTAGGCTGTTCCTCGGCGCGCCGGTCCTCTATCATTTCGGCGCCATGCCCTTTACTTCCTTCGCACGCTCGAGAAGGCCTTGGGATGCCCTCCCGCGGCGAGCGAGGTGGCAGTTCCTGCAAGCCGTGTTCTTCACGTTCTCCGGCGTCGGCTTCCTCCTCGACCTGGCCAATCCGACGCCCGGCCGGACCGCGCACATACTCTTCCTGGTCCTCACGGGCGGGGCGATAGGCATTGCGTACGGCATGTGCTTCATGCTCGCGCCCAGGCTCATACCGGCGCTTGTGGCTCTGCACGTGGTCCTGGCAATCGTGGTCCCGCCACATCTGGGATCGCTTGCCGTGGATTGGGCTCGGGTCGCGAGCACGGCCGCCGGGGTTGACCTGATCGGGTGCCTTGTCAACATCGTACTTGGCTACGTTTTCTTCGTGCGATTCATCCGAAACGAAGGTCAACGTTATGTCCGCGTCCAGACGGAAATGGAGCTTGCCCACGACATTCACCGTCGCCTGGTTCCGCCGATCACGGCGTCCACGCCGCGTCTCGAATTCTATGGGCTGTCGGTTCCCAGCGGTGAAATGGGTGGGGACCTGGTCGATCTCGTGCAGGACGGCAACAAGTGGATCGGCTATCTGGCCGATGTTTCCGGTCACGGCGTGCCGTCGGGCATCATGATGGCGATGGTGAAGAGCGCGGCGCGCATGCGCCTCATCCCTTCGGCCGCACCGCGCGTCCTCCTCGAAGACTTGAATCGCGTCATCTCGGAATTGAAGGCTGGGGACAATACGTTCGTCACTTTCGCCTTCCTCACGTCGGGAACGGCCGATGACTTCAACTTCGCGACGGCAGGTCACCTGCCGATATTGCACTTCCGTCGCGCTACCGGGTCGGTGAGCGAACTCTCTACGCCAAATCCGCCTCTTGGAATCTTCGAAGCGCGGGAGTTCACGAGTTCCCGAGCCGAATGCTCAGGCGGTGACATCGCCGTTCTCTTGACGGACGGGCTGACGGAAGTCATGGACGAGCGCGGAGAGGAATATGGTCTCGAGAGGATCAAGCGCCTGATCACAGAGCGTGCCGCTCAACCCTTGAAGGTCATCTGTGAAGCCCTGCTCACCGAGGCGCGACAGTTCGGCAAGCAGACCGACGATCAAAGCTTACTGTTGATGAGATGGCACCATGCTTCACGATCTGACGCGGCTTCTCTTGGCCGGCCGTGAACGCCCCAGCGCCTGGTTGGAACGAAGCCTCAGGGGAGCAATGGACCACATCCGCAACTTCTGCATCATCGCCCACATCGACCACGGCAAGTCGACGCTGGCCGACCGCCTCATCCAGCGCTGCGGGGCGGTGGAAGACCGGGAGTTTCTCGGCCCATCGGCGCACTCGCTCGCCGTTCCGGACGCAACTTTCGCTCGTCGGGGCGAAGCCCCTCCTCGCTCTTCTTCGACGGTCCGCTTCGCGGACGCGTCAGCGCCGGCCCGCCGTTGGTGGAACGAGCGCGGCACGTTGCGCTGGGAGAGAGGACTCGCCGCGGGTGAGCGTCCGATCGAGGCGCAGGAGCTCCTGGGTCCGAAGGCGCTGGCGGCGGAGGCGCTGCTTCTCGGCCTGCGCACCACGGCCGGGATCGACCTCGACGGCTTCAGGGCGCGCTACGCTGTCGACCTGCTGACCGCGAACGACCCCCTGGTCGCTCGCCTCGTGGACGAGAGCCGCATCGTCGTGCGCGCCGACCCGGAGGACGGCCGGTGGTTGGTGCCCACGCTGTCCGGACTGGCCGTTGCCGACGGCCTGGCCGCGGCGTTCGACCTTTCGCTGCCGAACTGAGACACGACCGCCCTTTCGGACGCTCGAGGGATGTCACGCCCGATGGCGCGCGGGCGACCCTCCGCGGGTCGCCCGCGCAGCAGTACGGGAGCGAGCTAACGGCCGGCCGCGGCCCGCGGATGCCCGTTCCGGGCCTGGGCGAGGAGGTCATACCGATCGAGGGTCATGACCTTGTCCCAGGCCGCCACGAAGTCACGAACGAACTTCTCCTTCGCATCGTCGCTCGCGTACACCTCGGCCAGCGCGCGGAGCTGGCCATGCGCACCGAAGACGAGGTCGGCGGCCGTGGCCGTCCACTTCGGCTTGCCCGTGGCCCGATCGCTTCCCTCGTACACGGTCTTGTCCGACGCCGACGGCCTCCATGAGGTCCCGACGTCGAGGAGGTTCACGAAGAAGTCGTTGGTCAGCGTCCCCGGCCGGTCGGTGAAGACGCCGTGCTTCGACTGCCCGTGGTTGGCGTTCAGGGCCCGCATGCCGCCGACGAGAACCGTCATCTGGGGCGCCGTCAGCTTCAAGAGGTTGGCGCGGTCCAGCAGCCGCGTCTCCGGCGATAGCGGGTCTCCCTTCCGGAGGTAGTTGCGGAAGGCGTCGCCAACCGGCTCGAGCACCTCGAAGGTGTTCACGTCGGTCTGCTGCTGCGAGGCGTCGGTGCGACCCGGAGCGAACGGCACCGTAACTTTGTGCCCCGCCTTCTTCGCCGCTTCCTCGACGGCGGCGCATCCGCCGAGGACGACTAGGTCGGCCAGCGAGACCTTGTTCTTCCCGCTGGACTTGTTGAAGTCCTGCTGGATCTGCTCGAGGGCCTTCAGCACCTTGGCCAGTCGGGTCGGTTCGTTGGACTCCCAGCTCTTCTGCGGCTCGAGGCGGATCCGTCCTCCGTTGGCACCGCCCCGCTTGTCCGTGCCGCGGAAGCTGGCGGCCGCGTTCCACGCCGTGGAAACGAGCTCCGGGATGGACAGCCCCGAGTCGAGGATCTTGCGCTTGAGGGCCGCGATGTCCTGCTCGCCGACCAGCTCGTGGTCCACTGCGGGGACGGGGTCCTGCCACAGCTGCGGCTCCGGGATCCACGGCCCGAGGTAGCGCGCCCGGGGTCCCATGTCGCGATGGAGCAGCTTGAACCACGCGCGGGCGAAAGCGTCGGCGAGCTGGGCCGGGTTCTCGTAGAAGCGCTTCGCGATCGGGGCGTAGATCGGATCCATCTTCAGCGACAGGTCGGTCGTGAGCATCATCGGCGCGTGCCGCTTCGACTTGTCGTGCGCGTCCGGCACGGTGCCCTGGGCCTCGGGATTCTTCGGCTTCCACTGCTTCGCCCCGGCGGGGCTCTCCGTCAGCTCCCACTCGTACTTGAAGAGGTTCTCGAGGAAGCCGTTGTCCCACTTCGTCGGGTTGCTGGTCCAGGCGCCCTCGAGGCCGCTCGTGATCGTGTGGGCGCCCTTTCCACTGCCGTGCTTGTTCTTCCAGCCGATGCCCTGGTCCTCGATGGCGGCACCCTCCGGTTCCGGACCGACGTTCGACGCCGGGGCCGCACCGTGCGTCTTGCCGAACGAATGGCCGCCGACGATGAGCGCAACCGTCTCCTCGTCGTTCATGGCCATGCGGCTGAACGTCTCGCGGATGTCCCGGGCCGCCTTGAGCGGATCGGGATTGCCGCCGGGGCCCTCGGGGTTCACGTAGATGAGGCCCATCTGCACGGCGCCGAACGGCTTGGCGAGCTCGCGGTCGCCGCTGTAGCGCTCGTCTCCCAGCCACGTGTCCTCGGGTCCCCAGAAGAGGTCCTCGGGCTCCCAGACGTCGGGCCGGCCGAAGCCGAAGCCGAACGTCTTGAAGCCCATCGAATCCATGGCCACGTTCCCGGCCAGGACCAGCAGATCGGACCAGGAGACCTTCTGGCCGTACTTCTTCTTGAGAGGCCAGAGCAGCCGGCGCGCCTTATCGAGGTTCGCGTTGTCGGGCCAGCTGTTGAGGGGCGCGAACCGCTGCTGGCCTTCGCCGCCGCCGCCGCGGCCGTCGGCGATGCGATACGTGCCGGCGGCATGCCAGGTCATGCGGATGAAGAGCGGGCCGTAGTGGCCGTAGTCGGCCGGCCACCAGTCCTGGGACGTCGTCATCAGCTCGATGAGATCGCGCTTCAATGCCTCGACGTCGAGGGACTTGAACTCTTCTGCGTAGTTGAAGTCCTCTTCCATCGGACTGGACAGGTGCGAGTGGTGGTGGAGCACCGAAAGGTCCAGCTGATTCGGCCACCAGTCCTTGTTCGTCCTCGGCCGGCTCCGCTTGGGAGTCGGGGCCGGGATCACCGGGCTCTCGCTTTCGCTGACGCTCCTCGTCTGTTCCTTTTCGGGCACGATCCTTCTCCTCTTTACTTGGCCTTCGGTTGGCGGTCTTCGTCCTCAGTGCCTGATGTCGAACCGTCAGTATCCGCCAAGCGTCCTGAACGGTCCAACGATTAATCTTGGTTACAATGATCGAATCTATCGATGAGGCCCGGGATGCCCACCCTCCCCACCCTGCGCCAGCTCGCCTACCTGGTCGAGCTGTCCGAACGCCTGAACTTCCGGGTCGCCGCCGAGGCGCAGTTCGTCACCCAGTCCACGCTGTCCGCCGGGACCAAGGAGCTCGAGACCGTGCTGGGCGTCCAGCTCGTCGAGCGCGACCGGCGCCACGTGCGGCTCACCGCGGTGGGCGAGGATGTCGTCGCGCGTGCCCGCGAGCTCCTGGCCGCGGCGAGGGACCTCGCAGAGGCGGCCGCCTCCGCGACGCGCCCCTTGTCCGGGCCGCTGCGCCTCGGCGCCATCCCCACGATCGCGCCCTACCTCCTGCCGAGCGTGCTTCCGGCACTGCGGCGCGCGCACGGGGAGCTGAAGCTCTACCTGCGCGAGGACCTCACGGAGCGCCTGCTGGAGCGGCTGCGCGCGGGCGGCCTCGACGTCGCGCTGATCGCGCTGCCCTTCGA
>JBKPBQ010000294.1:0-6320 GCA_046726955.1 Acidobacteriota bacterium | reverse complement strand
CGTATGGACGGCGCGGGCCCTGGTGGGGCGGCGGCCTGGGAGGCGGCGGGTTCGGCGGCTGGGGCGGCGGCGGGGGGTGGGGCGGCGGCGGAGGCGGAGGTTTCGGGGGCGGAGGATTCAGTGGAGGAGGCGGCTCCTTCGGGGGCGGCGGCGCCTCCGGGAGCTGGTAGCGATGGATCCGGCGGAGCTGATCGAGAAGCTGGACGACGCGCGCATCACCGAGGCCATCCGGCAGGCGGAGTCACGGTCGCGCGGGGAGATCCGGGTGCACGTCACGAGCGAGGCCGTGGGCGATCCCAAGGGCGCGGCCGCGGAGACCTTCACCCGGCTGGGGATGACGAAGACGGCCGAGCGGAACGGCATCCTCATCTATGTCTCGCCACGCGCGCAGACCTTCGCGATCGTGGGCGACGAGGGCGTGCACCGCCTGTGCGGCGACGATTTCTGGAAGGACGTGGCCGCGGCCCTGCAAGAAGACTTCCGGGCCCGCCGCTTCACCGAAGGCCTCGTCCGCGGCATCGAGCGCGCGGGCGACGTGCTCGCCCGCTTCTTCCCGCGCCTCGAGGGCCGGACAGACGTGGACGAGCTGCCAGACGAGGTGAGCCGGGACTGACCCCGCCCCCGCTCAGGGCGCGACGAGCCGGTCGCCTCCGGCGCGACGCGCCCGCCGGCCCGACGCCGCCCGCCGCTGCAGCGCGGCCAGGTACTCGGGCCGCAGCGTTGGGACGTCCACACCGCCCGTCACCGCGTTCGCCCTCTCCACGAGGAGCAGGTAGGTCTTGACGTGGCGCAGCGCCCGCCGCGTGTCCGCGGGCTCGCCGTCCTCGAGCGCCGCGTCCGCGTAGCGCACCGTGGCCCGCGCGAGGATGGGCAGCGAGACCTCGAGGACGCGCGCGATGCCGACGCGCGCATTCTCCACGAGCTCGGAGTCGGGCTCGGCGAGGCGGTCGCGGAGGTCCGCTTCGAAGCAGAGCAGGCGGGCCGCCTCCCGGCCGAGCGACTCGCGCTCCTCGGTGGGCTCCTCGTCCGCGGCGCCGCCGTTCTCGCCGTGGAGCTGGGCGAGACGGGCCTCGATCGCCGCCAGCCGATCGCGCGTCGCCTCCGTGGCGAGCTTCATCTCCAGCCGGACCTCTTCGTACGCGTGCAGGGCCTCGAGAGGGCGGCGGATCCACCGCGGCAGGAGCGTCTCCACGCCGAAGACCCGCATGGCCGCGGTGTCCTGCAGCAGGTAGGTCCCCGCCGCCCCCCGGTCGAGCGTCGAGAAGGCGGCCATCGACTGGAGCGTTTCCAGGGCCGTGTCGAACTCCGTGAGGATTTCGGAACGCATCGAATCCTCCCAACCCCGGCCGGCCGGAGGGCGGCCGTGCCGGATCCTCGTCATCGGTGATGCCCGGGGCGACGAGCCCTGCACAGCACCTCGGGAGAGGCGCTTCCGGACGAATGCTCGTCGGGACGGGCCGCTGCTGCGGCCCAATGTCCCTGGGGCCGCTCAGCCGGGGGAACGAAGTGCGGACGATAGCACGCTCGGGCCGGAAAGCCCAGAGGGCCCGAAGCGGCGGCGGGCGGGGTCAGCCGGGCAGGGTCTTCAGGAACGCCCGCGCCCGTCCGGCCAGCTCCGGAGGCGGGCTGCTGCGCAGAAGCTCCTGGAGGAGCGCGCGGGCCGCCGCCGGCCGGCCGCGCGACGCCTCCGCCACCGCCAGGTTGAGCCTGGCCTCGGTGTAGTGGGGGTCGATCGCGAGGACGCGCGAGAACAGCTCGGCGGCGTTGTCGTAGTCCCGCGCCTCCACCGCGAGCACCCCGAGGCCGTTCACCGGGTCGGCGTAGTCGGGCAGGAGCTCCGCCGCCCGGCGGTACGAGTCTCGCGCGTCCTGCGGCCGGCCGAGTGCGCGGAAGATGTTCCCCTGGTTGTTCCAGGCCTGCGCGTTGTTCGGATCGAGGCGGAGCGCTTCGCCCACCGCGGCCAGCGCGTCTCGCGGCCGGCCCCGCTGGGCCTCCAGCGCGGCGAGGTGGTTGTTCGGCTCGGGAAGGAGAGGGTTCAGCGCGATGGCCTCGGCTTCGGCGCGGATCGCCTCGTCGACGCGTCCCGCCGCCGCCAGGGCGAGCGCCTTCTCGTGGGCGAGCACGGCGTCGTGGGACTCGCCCGTCTCCGCCGCGGCCACGCGCGTCGCCTCCTCCTTCTTGCCGACGCGCCGCAGCGCCGAGGCCAGGCTCCGCCGGAAGACCGGGTTCGTGGGCTCGCGCGCCACGAGCCGCCGGTAGCCGGCAGTCGCCTTCTCCAGCTCGCCCCGGGCTTCCGCCCAGCTCGCGTCCTCGAACTCGCGGAAGGTCTGAAGTGCGTCCTTGGGGTCCGGCAGCCGCTCGTCGTCCGCCGGCACCACGGGGGCCCCGCCCGCGTAGCCTAACGCACGCAGCCGCTCCGCCACGTCGGGAGGGAGCGCAGCCACCTTGCCCGGCGTGTCCGATCCGCGGAAGGCGGCGAGGGCCTGACGAAGCCGCGCGAGATCGTCCGGCCGCCGGTCCGCGAGGTTCTCCTTCTCGCCGGGATCGCTGGCGAGGTCGTAGAGCTCGGGGCGCGGCGCGCTCACGAGCTTCAGCGAGCCCACGCGGTACGAGAAGAGCGCGGCCCAACCGAACGTCCGCGGGTAGAGGGTCTCCGCGTAGGACTCGCGGGGCAGCGCGCCCGCGAAGAGATCCTGTCCGTCGAGGCCGTTCGGCAGCTCGAGCCCGAGCTTCGCGAGAAGCGTGGGTGCGATGTCCGCGGTGCGCGCCGGCCCGGGCCGCCGGGCGCCGCGAGGCACGCCGGGTCCCGCGATCACGAGAGGAATGCGCAGCGTGGGCTGGTAGACGAAGAAGCCGTGCGTCGCCTCGCCGTGCTCCTCGAGGGCCTCGCCGTGGTCGGAGGCGAAGGCTACGACGAGGTGGCCCTTCGCCGCGGCGTCCGCGGTGGCGAGCAGCCGGCCGACGAGCACGTCCACGTGGGCGACCTCGCCGTCGTAGGGGCGGCCCGCGTACTCCTCGCGGAAGGGCGAGGGCGGAGCATAGGGAGCGTGCGGGTCGTAGAGGTGGACCCAGGCGAAGAAGGGCGTGCGCGTCTTCGTGATCCAGCCCTCGGCCGCCTCCACCACGGCCTCGCCCGGCCGCTCCGATTCGAGGACGCTCGTCCCCTCCTGCCGCCGCCCGATCGCGTCGTCGTAGAGGTCGAAGCCGCGGGCGAGCCCGAAGCGCCGGTCGAGCACGTAGGCGCCCACGAACGCGGCGGTGCTGTAGCCGCGCTCGTGGAGGCGCGTGGCGAGCGTGTCGCGCGAGTCCGGGAAGACGTACGTCCCGTTGTCGCGCACGCCGTGCCGCGGCGGCTCGAGCCCGGAGAGGATCGTGGAGTGCGAGGGCAGCGTGAGCGGCGTCGAGGAGAGCGCCTCCTCGAAGAGGACGCCGCGCGCGGCGAGGCCGTCGATCGAGGGCGTCTTCACGTCGCGCGCGCCGTACGCGCCGACGCGGTCGGCGCGCAGCGTGTCCACGGTCACGAGCAGGAGCGACGGCGAAGGACCGGCCTCCTTGCGGCACGCGACACCGGAGACGGCGGCGAGCGCGGCCACGAAGCCGGCCGTCACCGCCGCGCGCGCGAGTTCAAACCCTTGGGGCAACTTCTTGATTCTCATCCTCGTCTCATCGCAGTGTCGAGTGAGGAGCCGACACCTCAACGATTTGGACTGCACGCCGTCGGCTCCGTCGCTGAGTGGGGCAGGAAGGAGAAGGGACATGAAGATCGCAAGAGGCCTCCGCACGGGCCTTGCCCTCGTCGCTTTCGCGGCCCTCGCGAGCGCGGCGCACGCGCAGACCGCGGCGGGCTCGCTCGCAGGACGCGTCGTGGACTCGTCGGGATCGGCGGTGCCCGGCGCGTCGGTGACCGCGACCGCGCCGGAGCGCGGCTACACGCGCACCGTGACCACGGAGTCGGACGGAGCCTACCGCTTCGCCGGGCTGCCCGCGGGCACCTACGACGTGACGGTCAAGCTCATCGGCTTCAAGACAATCGAGAAGCGCGGAGTGGTCGTGAACGTGGCGACGGCGCACGCGCTGGACGTGAGCCTCGACGTGGCCCAGGTGGAGGAAGCGGTCACGGTGACCGCGGAGATCCCCGTCGTGCAGTCGGAGCCCGCGATCGGGGCGGTGGTGAGCGAGAAGGAGCTCGAGAACCTGCCCCTCAACGGGCGGCAGTTCGCCAACCTCGGCATCCTCGCCCCCGGCACGTCGCTCGACTACAACTCGGATCCCACCAAGCCCGGCCAGCTCACGATCGCGCTCAACGGCGGGATCGGGCGGAACGTCAACTACATCGTGGACGGCGGGGACAACACCGACGACACGATCGGAGGAGCGCTGCAGAACTACTCGGTGGAGAACGTCCAGGAGTTCAAGATCCAGACCCAGCAGTACAAGGCGGAGTTCGGCCGCTCCACCGGCGGCGTCCTCACCGTGGTCACGAAGACCGGCACGAACCAGCTGCACGGGAGCGGCTTCGGCTTCTTCCGCGACGACGCGCTCAACGCCACCACCGAGTCGGAGAAGCTCGCGGGCGTCGAGAAGCAGCCGTACCGGCGCTGGCAGTACGGCGCCTCCCTCGGCGGCCCCATCGTGAAGGACCGCGTGCACTTCTTCGGGAGCTACGAGAAGACGAAGCGCGACAACAGCTACACCGTGGACACGGGCGGGCTCATCCCGAGCGAGGACGGGCAGACGATCCCCATCCCCTTCGAGGACGAGCTCGTGGGAGGCAAGGTCACGGCCAACCTCACCGCGCGGCAGTTCCTGCAGGTGCGCTTCGGCTACCAGAAGAACACCGACAAGTACGGGGCGAGCCCGCAGGCGACGCCCGACTCGCTGGGCACGCTCACCAACAAGTACCGCTCCCTCCTCGTGGGCCACACGACGCAGGTCGGCAACGGCTCGCTGAACGAATTCTCGTTCCAGTACTCGCGGTTCGAGAACCTCATCAGCGCTGATTCCAAGAACCCCTACATCGCCTACCCGTCGGGCGTCCACCAGGGCCAGAACCCCAACACTCCGCAGAACACGTTCCAGACCAAGTACCAGTTCCGGGACGACTACAGCTTCTCGCGCACGCTCGGCGGCCGCCGCCACGACTTCAAGATCGGCGTGAACTTCGTCCACGAGCCCTCGCTCGGCGGCAGCTCGGACACCGGTGTCGACGCGCCGCAGTTCCTGCTCCTCGAGGACCGGGTCGGCTCGCCGGTGGCCGACATCACGCAGAACGGCGGCAGCTCGCTCTTCTCGACGCCGATCAACCAGTACAGCGCCTACGTGCAGGACGACCTCCACGTGAGCCGCCGCGTCGTCGTGAACGTCGGGCTGCGCTACGACTACTGGTCGGGCTTCGACCTCGACCAGCGGACGAACCCCATCTGGCAGGCGCTGTCCACGCAGACGCAGTTCAACGAGAGCTACCTGCAGGACTTCCAGGGCGGCAAGGGCGGCGTCCTCGAGAACGACAAGAACAACTGGGGCCCGCGTATCGGCTTCTCGTGGGACGTGAAGGGCGACGGCCGGCAGTTCGTCCGCGGCGGGTGGGGGATGTACTACGACTTCCCCTACACGAACGCGACCATCCTCTTCCCGTCCATCGCGGTCAACACCGACTTCGGCGTCGCCTACCAGAACCGCGATCCCAACGGGATCAAGAACCCCGACGGCTCGTTCTTCCAGCCCGGCCAGCCGCTGCCTCCCAACCAGTTGCCGGGGCTCGCCTCCAATCCGCCCAACGAGGTGGCTTCGCCCACGCTCGCGACACCGTTCAGCCGTCAGGGGTCCGTGGGCTACTCCGTGGAGGTCAAGCCCTGGCTGGGCCTGACCCTCGACCTCGTGACCATCGACTATCGCGACCTCCCCTTCCGCTTCCGCGTCAACACCCTGACGCCCTCGGGCCAGCCGCGCTTCCCACAGTTCGGCAACTTCCGTCTCTGGTACGGCAAGGGCGTCGCCGACTACGACGGCGGCAACCTCGGCGTGCGCGCCCGCGTCTCGAACACGCTCACGCTGCAGGGCTTCTACACCCTGTCGCGCACGCGCGGGAACGTCCTGTCCGGCGCGGACGAGTTCCGGCTCTCCAACCTGAACTACCAGCCCGATCTCCGCGTGGGCCGCGACGTCTCCGTCGACCCCCTCGATCCGCTCTGCGCCGCCTGCATCGGACCCCTCAACACCGACGCCCGGCACCGCGTGACCCTCGGCGCCACCTGGAGCCTGCCCCACCAGTTCGTGCTCGCGGGGCTCTTCCGCTATCGCTCGGCGCTGCCGTACAACAT
>JBKPBQ010000293.1:0-3496 GCA_046726955.1 Acidobacteriota bacterium | reverse complement strand
TCACTCCACCAGGTCGACCGAGTCGACGACGCCGACGACGGCCGCGTCCACGGCGGCGACACCCCGGTCGAGCGCGGTCTGCGCGGCCTTGCCGTCCTGGACGAGCAGCACGCGGTCGCCCACGCCTGCGTCCACAGCGTCGATGGCGAGTACGGCTCCTCCGCGGTCCGCCCCCGCGAGGTCGAGCGGCTGCACGAGCAGGAGCTTCGTGCCCTCGAGCTTCGCGTTCTTCTGCGTGGACACCACCGTCCCCACGACCTTCGCGATCAGCATCAGCCCATCGTCCAGTGGTCGACGATCCCTACGATCGCCGCGTCCGCGGGGACCTCGGCGGGCAGGAAGGGAAAGGACGCCTCGCGCCCGCGCACGTAGAAGACGTCCTCGCCCGCGCCGGCGCCCACGGAATCCACGGCGACGAGCGGCTTGCCCGAAGGGGAGCGGTCGGGCTTGAGGGGCTGGATCACGAGGAGCTTCGTCCCGCGGAGCCCTTCGTCCTTGCGCGTCGCCACCACCGTCCCCACGACCTTCGCGAGCAGCATGGCTACTCCCGCACTTCCACCGTGTCCACGACGCCCACGATCGCCGCGTCCACCGGGCAGTCCTTCATGCCCGAGGCCATGCGCGCCGAGGAGCCGGACACGACGAGCACGCGGTCGCGCGGGCCCGCGTCCACGGTGTCCACCGCCACGAGGTAGTTCGCTTCGTCCTTGCCGTGGGGGTCCTGCGCGCGCACCACGAGGAGCTTCGTCCCCAGGAGGCGCTCGTCCTTCCGGGTGGCGACCACCGTGCCCACCACTCGCGCGAGGATCACGTGCGTCTGTCCGCGGCCTACTTGGCGGCCTTGCCGATGGGGAGGACGTCCTCGAGGTTGGAGTGCGGCCGCGGGATCACGTGCACGGAGACGAGCTCGCCCACGCGCCGGGCGGCGGCGGCCCCCGCGTCGGTGGCGGCCTTCACGGCGGCCACGTCCCCGCGCACGAGCGCGGTCACGTAGCCGGAGCCGATCTTCTCGTAACCCACGAGGGTCACCTTGGCCGCCTTCACCATGGCGTCGGCGGCCTCGATCATGGCCACGAGGCCCCGCGTCTCCACCATTCCCAGCGCTTCACCCATGTTGCCTCCCGCGACGTGACTCTCTCTCCGCGCCTGCGCTTAGTCAAGCTCGGCCGAACTTCTCCACCGCGTCCGCCACCAGGCGCACGAGCTCGTCCCGCGTGAGGACGACCTCGTCCTTCCGGGCCACGGGGACCTTCGTCCCGCACGCCGGGCAGTCCACGCACACGGGCGCCGGGTAGCCGGCGGCCGCGCGGACCTCCTCGAGGCGCTTCACGTCCGCGACGGGTAGCGGCTCCTCGCGGCCGAGACGGCGCGCGACGAGCGCGACCTTGGCGAGCTGCTCGAGCGTCTCCATGCGCTCCCAGGCCCGCCAGAGCGAGTCCCCCACGGCGAGCGCGCCGTGGTGGGCGAGGAGGAGCGCATGCGCGCCGCAGATCGCGTTGCCGACGCTTTCGGCGAGGGCGGTGGTGGACGGCATCCCGTAGGGAATGACGGGAACGGGCCCGAGCGCCACCACCGCTTCCGCGACGAGCGGGCGGTCGAGAGGGATCCCCGCCACCGCGAAGCCCGTCGCCGTCGGCGGGTGAGCGTGCACCACGGCCCGGACGTCGGGACGCCGTGCGTAGATCGCGGTGTGCATCAGCACCTCGGTGGAGGCGCGTCCGCCGGCGGTCGGGCGGCCCTGGAGGTCCGTGGCCACGATCTGGTCGGGAGTCAGGAAGCCCTTGCAGACACCCGCGGGCGTGATCCAGAGAGTTTCGCCCTCGCGCGCGGAGACGTTGCCTTCGTTCCCGCCGATGAGGCCGCGCGCGTAGAGGCGGCGGCCGACCTCGACGATGTCCGCCTTCAGCCGGGCGGCCTCCGTCACGACGCGAGCGAGGCTTTGAGCAGCGCGCGGTCCCGGCAGGCCTCGGAGCAGAAGAACTCCGGCTTGCCGTCGACGACGGCGCGCAGGGCGCGGTCCTGGGGGAGGAAGGTGTTGCAGACGCGGTCGCGCACGAGGTCGGTCGCCGGCTTCGCACGGGCCCTCGGCCGGGCGGGCTCCGCCTCGCGCGGCCGGAGGAACGCGGCGACCGTCCGGGAGATCATCCGGAGCACGACGAGCACGAAGAGGAAGCGGACGAGGAGGGCGATCGCGCTCACGACGTCCGTCCCGACTTGATGCGCTCGATCTGGTCGCGGAGGCTCTGGAGCTGCGGGTCGTTGGGGAAGCGCTTCAAGAGCGCTTCCCACACCGCGACCGCGTCCTGGGGCTTGCCCGTCTCCATGAGGGCGATGCCCTTGTTGAAGAGGGCCTTCTTGTGCCCGGGGTCGAGCTTCAGGGCCTTGTCGAACTCCACGAGCCCCTCCGCGGCCTTGCCGCCGTTGACGAGGCAGGCCCCGAGGTCGACGAGCACGTCTGCCTGCCCTGGGTCGATGGCCAGGGCCTCGCGGTACCAGCGCGCCGCCTCGTCGAACCGCGAATGGTCCATGAGCAGGTTCCCGAGCTCGATCCGCGCGGAGACGTTCGACCGGTCGCGCGCGGCAAGGGACTCGAGCGCCTTCACCTCGTTGGGGTCGAGGGCCGACGGCGCGGCGCCGCCGCCGTGCGGTCCTGGAGCGTCGACGGCGGGGGCCGTCCTCCCGGGCGCCACCGCGGCGGCAGTGGGTGCGCTCGCCGCTACCGGCCGAGCGCCCGAGTCCCAGCTCGCCACCATGTAGCCGAGCACGAAGCCGAAGACGATTCCGGCAACGGCGAAGACCATGGGTTCGCGCTTCATCGGCGTGGGAATACGAAGGATAGGCCCTCGGCGAGGGGCCCGTCAACGAGGCCCGAAGCCCGAGGTTGGGACGCTTCAGGAACTGTCCCAACGCACGATTCACCGCAGCCGCTCCTACTCTATCGTCGCGGCCATCGCCGCGCACCTGGCGGCGAAGATCGTTCCACAAACCGAATACCGGCGCGGCACGGAGCCTTCGTGATCATGAAAAGAGTCTTCACACGTACGGCGGATCGTGAATAATGAAGGCCTCGCAAAAAGAAGTTGCCGACGTCGTTCGCAACCTTGTTTTTCCTGGTGCGCGCGGTCTCGTTTTAGACCACGAGGCATGGAGGACGAGATGACTTGCACGATTGGCTGCCCCTCGCCCCGCCCTTGTTTCCTCTCGAGTCTCCCCAGGATTCCATTGCGGTTGGGCGCTTCGCTGCTGATCGGTATTCTGCTGGGCGACAGAACCGCATCCGCCGGCAGCGAGGTCTTCGACGCGCGCGGATTCGACCGGAATCGGAGTCTTTTCTCGCAGCTCCCCTACGAGCACATCGATCCCCTGACAGGCAATCTCCTCCTGACCTTCACCGACCTGGTTCTGCCGGGGAACGCCGGGTTCGATCTCACGATCCAGCGGACGTACAACAGCAAGATCTATCGCGACTACATGACGCAGGGCTTCACCTTGGATG
>JBKPBQ010000292.1:0-5011 GCA_046726955.1 Acidobacteriota bacterium | reverse complement strand
AGTTACTTGAGCTCACTCGCCCGGGGCGAGTAACGATAGGTAACACTCCGGAAACGCGATCCGCCCGAATGCCGCCTTGCTCGGCGCTCAGAGGCCCCGCTTCCGTCTCTCTTCCCAGATGGCCTCGAGCTCGGCGATGGCCTCGAGATCCTTGCGACGTCCGGCGGCGCGCTTCGTCTCGATGAGCTTCGCGAGTTCCAGGCAGCGGCAGGAAAGCCCGAAGAGAGTCGTTTCCTCGGAATGCGGGAGGAGGGCGTCGTAGGTTCCTCCGCCCGCGATCTCGCCAAGGACGTCGACGTCACCGAGCTCGCAACGAAGGGTAAAGTTGAGTCCACGTCGCAGCGTCTCCACGTCCCATACGAATGGGAGTCCCGGCGGCGCGCCGCGAAGGTAAGGCTTGATAGGAGCGAGGGCCGCCGCGAGACGATGGAGGTTGTCGGGACGCCGAGAATAGACAACATCGAGGTCGAGCGTGAGTCGCGCGGATCCGTGAGCGAAGGCCGCGACTCCTCCGACGACGATGAAATCGACATGCGCGACGACGAGTGTCCGGAGCAGTCCTTCGAAATCAGCTCCCGAAGGCTGCGATTCCGGCACGCCTCACCTCCAGTGCGAAACGCTGAAACGCCACCAGGTTGCGCAGACGTTCATCTGGAGTTCGCTTGAGGTTCTCGATGATCAGGGTCCTGTCGATGTCCTTCTTGTACGCTTCGATCACGGGGTCGCGCTCGAACGGGAAGTCGCCTTCGAGAGGCGGGAAGGCGATGACGAAGCCGTCGGGAGTGCGCTTCGGCTCGCTCACGGATCCAGTCTACACCGACGGGACGCTCGGCCTCGGTTCGAGCTGCTCCTCTTCACAAGCTCGCCAGCCGCCTGAGCAGCTCGTCCACGTCCTCCGGATCCTGGTAGAGCCCGAAGCCGAAGCGCAGCCGGTCGCTGCGGTGGTCGGTGATCACGCCGCTTTCGCGCAGGCGATAGGCGAGTGTTTCGGCTTGCGCGAGGCGGAACGTCAGGAAATTCCCGCGTCGCTCGGCGGCTCGGGGGGTGAGGAGGGATTGCGGACTCAGGCCCGCCACCTGGCTCGTTTCCAGGCTTGCCAGGAATCTCTCCTGCAGCCTGAGGACGTGTGCCCGTATGTCGGCCACTCCAACCCCCAGCCGGTTCAACCAGTCCATGACGGAGTTGAACCGGTAGAGGGAACTTGGATCGAACGTCGCTCCCCAGAAGCGGTAGCCGTCCTCCGAGTACTCGACGCCGCGCGCCGGAGCCTGGGCGAGCCGGCCGAAGCTCGCGAACCAGCCAGTGTCCACGGGCCGAAGATGGCAAGACGCCGGCACGTGAAGGAAGCACGCGCCCTCGCCGCTCATTGCGTACTTGTAGCCGCCGGCGAGATAGAACGCCCGGTCCTCGATCGCCCGGAGCGACGTCGGAATGGCGAGGAAGCCGTGGTAGCCGTCCACGACCACGAGCGCGTCGGAAGAGCGGACCGCGTTCACGAGCGCAGGCAGGTCCGCGATCGCAAGTCCCGAGTTGTAGAAGACCTGGCTGAAATAAACGAGATCCCAGCTCGCGCTCGCGGCCGTCTCGCGGAACCGCGCCTCGAACGTCTCGAAGGGCTCCGTGGGAACCCGCGTCATCGCGACCGAAGCCAGCTCCTCGAGACGCGCGGCCTGGCGGGCGAAGCTCATGAACTCCGAGTCGGTCGTCAAGATGCGGAGCGGAGACCGATCGAGCAGGCACGAGAGGAGGCGCACGACGAGCTCGTGCGTGTTCGGCGCGAAAGCGATCTGCTCGGGCCGCGACAGGTCGAGCACGCGCGCCACGTGGGCCTGGGCCCGGGGCACGACCTCGCCAAGGATCCGGTCCCACTTGCCGTCCACGAGGCGCGCGGCGTCGTCCCAGCACTCGACGACGGCGTCGCGCGTCACGTCTGGCCAGAGGTGGTGGCTGTGGGCCGCGAAGTGGAGGCGGCCGGGATTCGCGTCGAGGAACCGCCGGTAGTGCTCCTTGTAGGACGCCATCACTCGCGCGGGAAGTAGAAGCCCAGCCGCCGCTCGAGATCCGGGGGCAAGGCGGGCAGCGCCGTGCGCGAGATGAGGAAGGTCGAGAGGTCGTAGAGGTCGCCGAAGACCTTGTTCCGCTCGACAGTGGCGAGGAGATATCGGTGCCCGGAAGATCCGCCGGTGCCGATCTTGGTCCCGATCATCCGGTGGACCATGAGCGCGTGGCGGTAGCGCCAGTTCGCGAGGAGCTCGTCCACGTCCACGAGCAGCGTGAGGAAGCGGAACGGCAGGTGGAGTATCGGCTGGTCGCGGTAGAGGTGGATGAAGAGCGCGGCCCGGGTGGCCCGATGGGAGAGTCGGCGGCGCCCTTCGGCCACGAGCCTTGTGTGCGCCTTCTCGTCGAGGACGGCCTCGAACGCGGACTCGGTCTGCGCGAGCTCCCGAAGCTGCGCCTCCTTCTCCGCGTCCGTGAGCGTGGCGTTGCCACGGATCGTCCGTCGGTCGGCCTCCAGCATCGCCCGGACGGCCTCGCCATAGCTCTCCCAGAACGCGTAGCCGGGAAGCTCGAGGAAGGGCGTCCTCTCCAGCCACTTCTCGACGAGAGCGAAGAGAGACGGGCCCGTCTCGGACGCCTGCAGGGCGTCGGCCTGCGCGGGCGAGCGCTTGCCGCCCGAGGGCGTCTTCTCCATGGCCGCGCGGTCCGCTCCCCGCAGGCCGAGCTTGTTCTCGATGAGCCGGAACTGCACGCTCTGGAAACCGGACGCGGGGACGAGCATGTCCCGAAAGTCGAGGAAGTCGAGCGGGGTCATCGTCTCGAGCACGCGGAGCTGGTCGATCAGGATCTTCTCGATCTCCACGATCCGCTGCAGGCGCAGCACGGCCACCCCGATCACGCGCTCGTCGACCGATTGCTCGCGGAAGAGCGCGAGCAGCGAGTCCAGCTCGTGGAGGATCTGCTTGAACCACAGCTCGTAGGCCTGGTGCACGACGATGAACAGCATCTCGTCGTGGGCGGGCCGCCCGAGCTCCGCGCTGCGCGGGGCCTGCGCGCCGAGGACCTTGTCCAGCTTGAGGTACTCCCCGTAGTCGACGGGCGGGTAGGGCTTGCTCATGGGGCCTCCGCGCATCTTCATTGATAGCACGTGTCGCGGCCGGGGGCCGGATAGAATGGCGAATCGGGGCAAGGAGGGCGTTCATGAATCCGTACCGCGAGAGGATCCTGGGCCTTCTCGGCGAGCGCAATCCCGTGGAGAGCCTGGAGACGACGGGCGCGCGCGTGGGGGCGCTCGTGAAGCGCATCGGGCCGAAGGGGATGTCGCGCTCCTGGGCGCCGGGAAAGTGGACGGCGCAGGAGATCCTCGCCCACCTCGCCGACGCCGAGATCGGCGTGGGCTTCCGGCTGCGCCAGGCCCTCGCCGAGGACAACCACGTCGCGCAGGCCTTCGACCAGGACAAGTGGGCCGAGCGCTACAAGAACGCCGACGGCGAAGCGGCGGCGCGCGCGTTCTGCGCGCTGCGCCCCTGGAACGTCGCGCTCATCAAGACGCTCACCCCGGCCGACCTCGCGCGTCCCATGATGCACCCCGAGCGGGGCATGGAGTCCGTCGAGATCATCGTGAAGATGCTGGCCGGCCACGATCTGAACCACCTCGCGCAGCTCGAGCAGATCGCGGCGCAGTGAGCGCGCGCCCCCGCCGGACGTGAGCCTGCGCGGTCTCCTGGAACGCGTGGCGGCGGGGGCGGTCTCTTTCCCCCTTTCGAGCCGTCTCGTCGGCCATTTCGCCGAGGCGAGGCTGCCCGCGGTGATGCTCCGGCCGCTCCTCCACGGCTACGTCCGAGCCTTCGGTGTCGACATGCAGGAGGCGGCGGATCCGGTCGAGTCCTTTCCTTCGTTCAACGCGTTCTTCACGCGGCGGCTGAAGCCGGGCACACGGCCGCTGCCCACCGAAGAGACCGTCGTCGTTTCTCCGGCGGACTCGCTTCTGACGTCGGTGGGGCCGGTTCCGCCGGACGGCCGGCTCGAGCAGGTGAAGGGCCGAACCTACGCGATCGACGATCTCCTCGGCTCGGCGGACGAAGGCGCGCGCTTCCGCGGCGGCGTGCAGGCGACGCTCTACTTGAGCCCGAGCATGTACCACCGCGTCCACTCGCCCGTGGACGCCCGCGTGCGCGCGTGGGTCTACATTCCCGGCCGGCTCTTCCCGGTCAACGCATTTTCGGTGCGCGCGGTCCCGGGGCTGTTCGTCCGCAACGAGCGCGTCGTCGTCTTCATCGAGACCGCGGCGTTCGGGCCCGTCGCTCTCGTCATGGTGGGCGCCGCCAACGTCGGGCGGATGACGCTGGCCTTCGCGCCCCTAATCACGAACACGGGCATCCCGGCCGGACTGCACGTGCCCACGACGGAGATCCGCCTGCGCCGCGGCAACGAGCTGGGCGCGTTCAACGTCGGCTCGACTGTCGTGCTCCTCCTCGCGGACCCGCGCTTCAAGCCCCTGGCCGCTCCCGGCGATCTCGTGCGGGTGAACGCTCCGCTCTTCGCCAGGTAACGAATCCGCGCGGGTGCTTCATTCCCCCGCATGGCGACTTCCACCGGCGCGATCGTCGGCTACCGGCCGTTCCCGGACCTCGAGTGGCGGAACGTCCTTCAGCGGAGCCTGGAGGTCCCGCTCCTCGTGCGGCTTCTCCGGCTCCCGCGGGGCGGGCGGATCCTCGAGGTCGGCTGCGGCCGCGGCATCGGTCTTCAGGCCCTTGCCCGTCTCCTGAAGCCCGACGAGCTGACCGGGATCGACGTGGACGACGCGCTGCTCGGGAGAGCCGAAGCCGAGCTGCGCGAGCAAGGAGTGACGGCGCGCCTCTTGCGGGCCGACGTTCGCGATCTTCCCTTCGACGCCGGCTCGTTCGACACTGTCATCGACTTCGGCACGTGCTATCACGTGTCACGCCCGGAGGCGGCCCTCCGCGAGATCGCGCGCGTCCTCGTTCCTGAAGGACTCTTCGTCCACGAGTCC
>JBKPBQ010000291.1:0-6364 GCA_046726955.1 Acidobacteriota bacterium | reverse complement strand
CTCGCTGAAGGGAAGTTGATCGGGCTGGCGCATCCGGTGGACACCATCAACATCATGGCCATGGACTACGGCTCCGCCAACGACCACGGCGGCGACATGCTGCTCTCGGCCCAGCTGGCGGCCCAGTCCGTGCACAACAACCAGTACCCGAACGAGGGGATAGGCGTCACGCCGATGATCGGCCAGAACGACACCCAGGGCGAGATCTTCACGCTCGCCAACGCCAGCGCGTTCGTCACCTGGGCGCGCGGCCAGAGCTACATCAACCGTCTCGCATTCTGGTCGTTGGCTCGTGACAACGGCGGCTGTCCGGGGCAGACCTTTGCCTCGCCGACGTGCAGCGGCGTTTCGCAGAGCACCTGGCAGTTCTCCTCGAGCTTCAACGGGTTCTAGGTCGTCGGGTAAACGGCAGACGGGACGACGAGGGCGGCCTCGGTGGCGGCCGCCCTCGTCGTGCGCCGGGCGGCGAGGCACGGAGTGACGTTGGCCGCGAAGAGCGGTTGGAGGTCCGATGCCGACGCTGTGTCCTGACTGTGGTCGGCCGATCGAGCCGGGGATCCGGCTCGAAGGGGCGGCAGGAGCGATTTGTCTCCACACGTCGTCCGAGGCCGTGAAGGCCGAGGCCGATCGCCGGAGGGCCGAGGCGATGAAGGCCTACGACGAGCGCCTGTGGATCGAGGCCGCCCGGATCAATCGCCTCAAGGCCGAGGCCAAGCGTTAGGCGGCTCGCGGCGCCGGCCGTGGGGGCGCGCCGCGGACGAGATCAGCGGCCGCGCGGTCCGGCCTGGCTCGTCTCGATGTCCGGGCTCCCCACCGTCCCCGCGATGTCGACGCCTGCGATCGAGCCGTCGGCTGGCCGGGATCCCGAGGCTCGAGAGGAGGTGGCGTGAAGTGTATCGGCGTGACTCATATCTCCTCGGCGTTGGCGCTTCGAGCCGCAGCGAGGCCGAGGAAAGCCCCGAACCGCAGGGATCCGATTCGTCCTGGCGTCATGTTTTCAGCCCTCCGCCCTCGAGAACGCAATCGGGCGAAGGATCCTGCCAGAGGCCGGCGAGGGGACGCCGCCGGGGGAGTCGAGGACGAGGTCGATCGAGGGTGACGGAAAACGGATGGCGTCTCGTCATCTGCGTTAAGAACAGGACAATACACGGGTTAATTTAACCGCCGATTACGTTGCCTCCGAGGAACCCGCCCTCGTACCCTCTACTCAATCGTTTCTCCCCCAGCAACGAGGGATCACGAGCGGTCGTGACGGCCGCGGCGGCCGAAGTTCCTGCGACCCCCGCACGCACGCTCGAGCGTGGCCCGAAGGAGGATGGCGTGAACGCAGCCAGGTCTCACCAGGCGGCCCGCGCGATCGGGCGAGGGCTCATCGTCGCGGCGGCGATCGTCGGGACCGCGGGACGGGCGTCCGCGGCGACCATCACCGTCGTCAACAACTGCGTCAGTACGGTCTATCCGGGCGTATATCCGCCGGTGTACCAGAACGGGGGATGGGCGATGGCGTCCGGGACCTCGGTCAGCTTCAACGTCGCCTCCGGCTTCATCGGGCGCATCTGGGGACGCATCGGCTGCAACTCCGCGAGCCCGGCCCAGTGCGCGACCGGGCAGTGCGGCGGGACCGGCCTGCAGTGCGCGGGCACGACCGGCCAGGCGGGTACCTCGCTCGCGGAGTTCAACATCAACGCGGCCGGCACCGACTGGTACGACATCAGCTACGTGGACGGGTTCGACAACCCGATCGGGCTTTCGGTCTCGAACTCGAGCTGCGCCTCGCCCAGCCGCTGCAGCAACGTTCCCCTGACCAGCTGCAGCGCCGATCTCTGGAACGGGGTCGAGTGCCTCAGCCCCTGTACCCGGTACAACACCGACCAGTTCTGCTGCCGCGGGGCGTTCGGGACGCCGCAGACCTGCGTCGTCTCGCAGTGGCCCGCGGCCGCCCAGTCGTTCGTGAACAACATCCACAACGCCTGTCCCGGGCAGTACTCGTACGCGTACGACGACACCGTCGGGCTCCACACCTGCCCGACCGGCGCCAACTACACGATCACGTTCTGCCCGACGGGAGGAGGAGGAGGAGGCGGCGGCGGCGGCGGCATCTCCACCACTACGTGGTACACGGTCGTCAACCAGGGCAACGGCCTCTGCGTGGACGACAACGCCTTCGGCACCACCAACGGAACGGCGGTGATCCAGTGGCCCTGCGGCAACCAGCAGCTCAACCAGGAATGGCAGTTCCAGCCCACGGACAGCGGCTACTACCGCGTGATGGTGCGGCAGGCGGCGTGGCTCGGATGGGATGTGACCGGCGGCCCGGGCGCCACGGGCTCGGGAACCAAGATCCAGCTCTGGGGCGTCGGGACGCCGGCGGGGACGAACCAGCAGTGGAAGCCGGTCGACCTCGGCGGCGGCTGGTTCAAGTTCGTGGCGCGCAACAGCGGCAAGTGCCTCGACGTGCCCGGCCAGTCCCGCACGAACGGCACGCAGCTCCAGCAGTGGGACTGCAACGGCACGGTGGCCCAGTCGTTCAAGCTGGTCGCGCAGCCCTGAGCGAGGAGAGACCATGACCCTGCATGCGACGAAATCGCTCCTGCGCAGCCTGCCGCTGCTGATCCTGGCCGCTTGCGCTCCCTCCGCGGACGCCCAGACCTGGTACCTCGTCTGGAGCGACGAGTTCAACGGGACGACGGTCGACCGCAACAACTGGAACTTTGAGGTCGGCGGAGGCGGCTGGGGCAACAACGAGCTCGAGTACTACACCAACGGAAACAACGCGTCGATCCAGAACGGAGCCCTCGTCATCGAGGCCCGCCAGGAGAACGTCGGCGGGATGAACTACACGTCCTCGCGCATGACCACGAAGAGCAAGCACGAGTTCACGTACGGCCGGATCGAGGCCCGGATCGCCCTCCCCTCGGGACAAGGGCTCTGGCCTGCCTTCTGGATGCTGGGCGCGAACATCGGGACCGTGGGCTGGCCGGCCTGCGGCGAGACCGACATCATGGAGCACATCAACAGCCAGGCCACGACCTACGGCACGATCCACTGGGACGCCGGCGGCCACGTGTCCTACGGCGGCAGCGCGGGTGTCGCGAACGTGGGTGCCTATCACGTCTACGCGGTCGAGTGGACGTCGGCCTCGATCAAGTGGTTCGTCGACGGCGCGCAGTACGTCGAGGCCAACATCCAGAACAACGTCAACAGCACGGAGGAGTTCCACCGGCCGTTCTTCATCCTGCTGAACCTCGCCGTGGGGGGGAACTGGCCGGGCCCGCCGAACAGCAGCACGCCCCTCCCGGCGCGCATGTTCGTCGACTACGTACGCGTGTACAGCCAGACGCCGCCCGCCGCGACCGTCGATCCCACGCGCTGGTACAACGTGATCAACCAGACGAGCGGCCTCTGCGTGGACGACGCCGCCTTCGGCGTGTCCAACGGGTCCATCGTCGACCAGTGGGGCTGCGGCGCAGGCCAGTTCAACCAGGAATGGCAGTTCCACCCCACCGACAGCGGGTACTACAACGTCTTCGTCCGCTATGCCCCGTCCCTCGGCTGGGACGTCACGGGCGGGCCGGGTGCTCTCGGCAACGCCGTGCCCATCCAGCTCTGGACGATCGGCGGCAGCGGCGGTACGAACCAGCAGTGGAAGCCGGTCTCCGTAGGCAACGGATACTTCAAGTTCGTCGCGCGCAACAGCGGCCGCTGCCTCGACGTGCCCGGCTCCTCCACCGTGAACGGCGTCCGACTCCAGCAATGGGACTGCAACGGTACGGGTGCCCAGGCGTTCCGGCTCGTACCGCAGCCCTGACGAGCCCGTCGGCGATGCACCATCTCCCGCGGCCCGAGCGCGAGCCGGGCCGCGGGCTTCTGTCCCCCACATCCATGCATAATTGGCCAGACGCCGTGACCCAAGCCGAGGCCCCGGTCCCCACTCGTGAGGAGGAGCAGCAGGAGCTCTCCCGTCTCCTCGCGCTGCCCGAGATCGCGCGCTCCACGAACCTCGTGCGCATGCTGTCGTTCATCTGCGAGAAGTACTTCGAGGGAAAGTCGGACGAGATCCGCGAGTCCGCCATCGCGGTCCAGGCCCTCGGGCGGCGCAAGGAAGGATTCGACTCCCAGGCGGACCCGATCGTCCGGGTAACCGCGCGCACGCTTCGCAAGCGGCTCGAGGACTACTACCGGCACGAGGGGCGCGGTCACGCCGTCCACCTCGTTCTCCCCACGGGCCAATACGTCCCCCGCTTCGTCCGCGCCTCCGAAGGCGCCCTGCCCGCGCCGGATGCCGAGTCGGCGGCGGATGCCTCGGATCCGGACCTGGGGCCATTGGCTCTGCGTGGCGGACCGCGGCCACCCGCCGCCCTCCCCGGTCCCGCGGCCGCGCCGGCGCGGGCGAGCCGACTCCCACCCCTCAAGCACCTGGCTTGGATCGTTGCCGTGATCGCCGTGTCCGCGGGGAGCTTCTGGCTGGGCCGTCGTTCCGGGGCTCGCGAGGAGCCGGCCTCGAGGACGATCCTCGTCTGGGGAAGCCCCGTCTGGAGCGACGAGTTCGAGGGGCCGCGGGGCGCGGTGCCCGACCCCACGCTCTGGGCGTACGACGTCGGCAACAACGGAGGCTGGGGCAACAAGGAGCTCGAGATCTACTGCGCGGCCTCGTCCGCGCTGCCACCGTGCGACCCCGCGAACCCGAACGCGTTCCAGGACGGCGACGGCAACCTCGTGATCCGCGCAATCCGGACGGCGGGCGGACAGTGGACGTCGGCCCGGCTCAAGACCGAGGGGCTGCGCGAGCTCCAGTACGGCCGCGTCGAGGCGCGCATGAAGCTGCCGGTGGGGGCCGGTCTCTGGAGCGCCTTCTGGATGCTCGGCACCGACATCGCCAAGGCGGGCTGGCCGGGCTCGGGCTCGATCGACATCATCGAGCACGTCACCCAGGCGCTCGGTCCCTCCACGATCCGCTCCACGGTCCACGGCCCCGGCTACGCCGGCGTGAACGGCCTGTCGCAGGACTACACCTTGCCCGAGGGCGGGCGCGTGGACGACCCCGCCTATCACACGTACGGCATCATCTGGTCTCCGCGGATGCTGCAGTTCTACGTCGACGGCCCCTCGAACGTGTCCTTCGTACGCACGGCGAGCGACGTCCCTCGCGACGGCCGCTGGGCCTTCGATCATCCTTTCTTCATGATCCTGAGCCTCGCCGTCGGAGGCCTGTGGCCGGGGCTGCCGGACGCGACGACGCCCAACCCGTCGGAGATCCTGGTCGACTACGTCCGCGTCTATCAGCCGGCGCCAGTCCCGGCGCCGTCGCTGGCCGCTCCTCCGATCAGGGTCGCATCCGGTCAGGCGGGCACGACCAGCATTCGTCTGAGCGGGCCCATCGGGGGCGGACGCATGTACGTCACGTGCTCGGGCGCGCCGGCGAGCGCGGCGTGCTCGTTGAACACGTCGGTCGTCGATTTCACGACCGCGGGCACGGACACGGCCATCCTCACCGTCACGACGAAGTCCAGCGGGGTCGCGGGCCGCCTCGTCACGCCTCCCGGCAGCTACACGATCACGGTGACGGCGACGAGCGTGAGCGGCGAGACCTCGCGCTTGAGCATTCCCTTGATCGTCTCCTAGCTCCGACGGTCACGGCGGGCGCACGGCCGTCGAGGCGTGCCGGGCATAGCGGGCTCCGTCCCAGTACAGGTACGTTGCGGTCTCGACCTCGTAGATGAGGTCACCGGTGAGCTGCGGAAGGGCCACCTTCGACCTCGCCGCCTTCGCGAGGAGGCGCTCTCGCTTCTGGACGTCGAGCGGGCCTTCCTCCCCGAGCCTCAGGAGGTAGCACTGGCGGGCCCTGGGGTTGCGCCACCCCGCGCCTTCCAGGCCGTGGACCACCGCGAGCAGCATCTCGCCCTTCTCGATGTGAACCGGCGTGATCCGCGGGTGGGGTCCGGGCGGCGGGAGCGGCGCGTCGGGATCCTGAAGGATCCAGTTCGCGAAGTCGGCGTTGATCTCCGGCAGCTTCTCGGCGAGGACGCGCGCGGGAACCGCGAGGTCGGGGGACCGGTCGCCGTTGAAGTCTCCGGCGATCGCGCGATGCACCGGCAGCGCTTCCGGGGGAAGCGCACCGCCAAAGGCCCGCTCGATGGCCGTGATCACCTCTACCGGCTCGGGCGGTCGGAGGTCGGGCGTCCAGGTCGGCTCCTCGAGTACTTCCGGCGGAGGGGGCAGCGACTCTGCCGCCGCCGGAAGCGCCTCGGGGCGGCGCTCGTAGTACGCGATCGCCGCCGCCGCGAGGACGGCGAGAACGAGAGCACGTATGCGGAGAGCCATCGGTGCCGATCTCGAGGAATCCGAAGGCGGCCGGGAGGAGCAC
>JBKPBQ010000290.1:0-3641 GCA_046726955.1 Acidobacteriota bacterium | reverse complement strand
TTCCAGCTCTATCCGAGCGGCGTCTTCTCGGTGACGGAGCGGCTCGTGAAGCGCGCCGAGGCCGCGGGCGCTCCGGTGCTCGTGCTCACCGTGGACCTCCCGCTCGGCACCAATCGCGAGACCTCGAAGCGATACGCGCAGCGTGACACCCGCACCTGCACGGCCTGCCACGGCACGAGCTTCGCGAGCTACGTGAGCCGCAAGCCCATGTTCGCGGGGATCGACGTCGCCGCCGTGGAGTCCGAGGTGACGCTGGGCATGACGTGGGACTTCGTGAAGAGGCTCCGCGACCTCACGTCGATGAAGCTCGTGCTCAAGGGCATCGTGACGCGCGAGGACGCGGCGATCGCGGTGGAGCACGGCGTCGACGGCCTCGTCGTCTCGAATCACGGCGGCCGGTCGGAGGAGAGCGGCCGGGCGGCGGTGGACTGCCTGGCGGAAGTCGTCGAAGCCGTCGGTGGCAGGATCCCCGTCCTCATGGACGGCGGCGTCCGGCGCGGCACCGACATCTTCAAGGCGCTCGCCCTCGGCGCGCGGGCGGTGGGCATTGGCCGGCCCTACCTCTGGGGACTCGGCGCGTTCGGCCAGGAGGGCGTCGAGGGAGTGCTGCGCCTCTTGAGGGCGGAGCTCGTCGCGGTCATGCAGACCTGCGGCACGCCTTCCCTCCGGCAGATCGGACGCGCATCGGTGACCGGCGCCACCTGAGCGTAGCCTCGATCTACGACGATCGCGCCGAGGGCACCTTCCCCGACGGGGAGTGATACCCTGCCCCGATGGGCGGCCGTTACGCCGAGACGCGCGTGGAATGGGACGTCGCCATCGAGCGCGATCGGCGAGTGCTCATGCGCGACGGCGTTCCCCTCTCCGTCGACCTCTATCGTCCCGCGAAGTGGTCGACGCCCGCGGAAGGCCGGTTCCCCGCGCTCCTCGAGCGCACTCCCTACGACAAGCGGCGCGCCGTGCTCGAGGAGGCGGGACGCTTCTTCGCCGCGCGCGGCTACGTGATGGTCGTCCAGGACGTCCGCGGCCGCCACCGCTCGGAGGGCGAGTGGTACTTCCTCTCGCGGATGGAGGGGCAGGACGGGTGGGACACCGTGGAGTGGATCGCGCGGCAGCCCTGGTGCGACGGCCAGGTGGGCACCATGGGCCTCTCCTACAGCACCGCCACGCAGCAGGCCCTCGCCGTCCTGCAGCCGAGCGCGCTCAAGACCCAGATCCTCCTCGACGGCGCCTGGGACTACCACCACCGCACGCTCCGACACTCGGGCGCGTTCGAGCTCGGAGTGCTCCTGCCCCACGCGATGCGCCTGGCGCGGGAGGGAAAGGAGCTCGCGCGCGACGAGGGCCTGCGCGAGGCGCTGGACCAGGCGCTCGATGAGCTTCCCGGCCGGCTCGGCCGCCTGGCCGTGCGGTCGCGAGACGCGTCGCGCGGCCTGCCGCCGGCAGAGGCGCGCTGGTTCATGGACATGCTGACGCGCGCCGACCGCGACGACTACTGGAAGCAGCCGACGCTCTGCCTGGCCGAGCACGTCGAGCGCTATCCCGACATCCCGATCCTGCTCGAGACCTCCTGGTACGGCCACCACGCCTGGGCCACGTTCGAGAAGTACAAGGCGCTCCGCGCCCGGAACAACTCGCCCACTCGGATCGTGGCCGGCCCCTGGACGCACGGCTTCGAGGACTTCGAGCGGACCTGGTCCGGCGAGGCCGACTTCGGCGCGGAGTCGACGCTCGACCTCGAGGACTTGCGGCTCCGCTGGTTCGATCATTTCTTGAAGGGCCGGCCGACCGGCGTGCTCGAAGGCCCCCCTGTTCGGATCTTCGTGATGGGAGGAGGGGACGGCGCGCGGGACGCCGAGGGCCGTATCCAGCACGGCGGCGTCTGGAGGTCCGAGGAGGAATGGCCGCCCGCGCAGACGCGGCCGGAGCGTCTCTTCCTGCGCTCCGACAGGAGCCTTCGCGCGGACCCTCCGCCGCCCGACGTCCCGCCCCTGCGCTACCGCTTCGACCCCGCGGACCCGGTCCCCACGATCGGCGGACAGATCCAGGCTCCCTCCTTCCCCGGGTTCCTGGAAGGCGGGGCCTTCGACCAGCGCGGCCGCCGCACGCTCTGGGCCTGCCGCGACGAGGAGCCTCTCGCCGCTCGTCCCGACGTCCTCGTCTTCCAGACCGAGCCCCTCGACGACGCCATGGAGGTCACGGGCGAGGTCGTCGTCGAGCTCTGGGTGTCGTCCTCCGCCGTCGACACCGACTTCACGGCGAAGCTCGTGGACGTGTTTCCGCACGGGGTCGCCCTGAACCTCGTGGACACGATCTTCCGCGGGCGCTACCGCAGCTCGCCCGAGCGCGCGGAGCCCATGGGGCCGGAGAAGGAGTACCGGCTCGTTCTCGCCCTGCCGCCGGTGAGCAACCTCTTCGCGGCCGGCCACCGCGTCCGCCTCGACGTCTCGAGCAGCAACTTCCCGCGGTTCGACGTCAACCCCAACACGGGCGAGCCGCTCGGCCGCAACCGCGGCCACGTGGTCGCAGAGAACGCGGTCTTCGTGGACGCGGACCGTCCCTCGAGCGTGGTGCTGCCGGTGGTCGAGCCTCCGTCACCCGATCTGGCCGCGTTGATCAGCGAGCTGGTTCCGGGACCACTCGACTGATCGATCGGCTGGACCCGCCGCCTCCGTCAGCTCTTCTCGGAGGGGATGTCCACGCTCCAGAGGCTGTCGCCCTTGCGGTTGTGGAGGCGGGCGGTGAGCACGCTGCGGCGGCCGTCGATCCGCAGCGTCCCGAAGAATTGCAGGCCCTCGCTCGGCGGCCGGTTCGGCTTCATGCCGGGAGGAATGCCCAGGAAGCGCACCTCGGGCCCGAAGGTGTCGTCGAGGACGGCCGGCCCGAAAGTGCCGGCGTGGATGGGGCCGGCCACGAACTCCCAGAACGGATGGAAGTCCTTGAACTGCGCGCGGGCCGGGTCGTAGTGATGAGCCGCGGCGTAGTGCACGTCTCCCGTGATCCACACGACGTTGCGGACCTTCTCGTTGCGCAGGAAGCGGAGGAGGTCGGCGACCTCGAGCTCGCGGCCGAGCGCCGGGCCGCTCCCGTTGGCCACGGCCTCGAAGTTCTCGGGGCCGTCCGGCACCACGAGGCCGAGCGGCATGTCGCTCGCGACCACCTTCCACTGGGCCTTCGACCGGCGGAGCGCGGCCTTCAGCCACGCGAGCTGGGCGGGCCCGAGGATCGCGGAGTCCGGTCCGAGCGTCGTCTGCCGGTTCGGCGAGTTGGCGCCGCGGTACGTGCGCATGTCGAGCGCGAAGACCTCGAGGAGCGGGCCGTAGGGGATCGAGCGGTAGACGCGCTCGTGCTCGTCCGGCTCGAAGCGGATGGGGAAGTGCTCGAAGAACGCGCGCTTCGCGCGCGCGGCGAGGAGCGCGACGCTCTTGACCTCGTAGCGGGGGTCGGTCAGCACCTGCGTGGGATACCAGTTGTCGCGCACCTCGTGGTCGTCCCAGAGTGCTATCTGCGCGACCTCGGAGTTGAAGCGGCGGACGTTCTCGTCGAGCAGGTTGTAGAGCTGGCAGCCCCGGAAGTCGTCGAGGGTCTGTGCGACCTTTTCCTTGGCGGGCGTGACGACGTTCCTCCAGACCGTGCCGTCC
>JBKPBQ010000289.1:0-12034 GCA_046726955.1 Acidobacteriota bacterium | reverse complement strand
GTGCGACGCGTGCAAGGGACGCCGCTACAACCGGGAGACGCTCGAGGTCCTCTACCAGGGACGCAGCATCGCCGACATCCTCGACCTCACGGTGGCGGAGGCTCTCGTCGTCCTCGAGGCGCACCCGCGGCTCAATCGCCTGCTCACGACGCTCGTGGACGTGGGGCTCGGCTACCTCCGGCTCGGGCAGAGCGCGAGTACCCTGTCCGGCGGAGAAGCGCAGCGCGTGAAGCTGGCGCGCGAGCTGGGCCGGCGGGAGACGGGCAACACGCTCTATCTCCTCGACGAGCCGACGACGGGCCTCCACTTCGACGACATCCGCAAGCTCCTGCACGTCCTCGGGCGCCTCGTGGAGACGGGCAACACGGTCGTGGTCATCGAGCACAACCTGGACGTGATCAAGTGCGCCGACCACGTGATCGACCTCGGCCCCGAGGCGGGGGAAGGCGGCGGCCGGGTCGTGGCGGCGGGAAGCCCCGAGGAGGTCGCTCGCTCGAGCCAGAGCCACACGGGAGTCTTCCTGCGGCCGCTCGTGGGAATAGGGACGCCGGATACGCCGCCGACGCCGTGACCACCCGACGTTGCAGAAACGCCACACCGTGGCCAACGGTGACGTGGCCCTGATGTCACAGCGCGATGCTCGAAAGAGCGCAATCGCCTTTCGATCAGCGAGTTAGAGCCAGGCACATACTGGCACCGCACTTGCAACCCAAGGGCGGAAATTCGCTCTCACCTAAGGAGAGGCCAAAGGGAGCACCTGGAGAGAATGGGCTATCGAAGAACCCTGAGGCGTGACGTCGGCTGTACCGGAATCGGGCTCCACTCGGGCAAGCCCGTTCGCCTCCGCCTGCTCCCCGCTCCCGCGGACCACGGCATCGTGTTTCGGCGGACGGACGTCGGGGTCGACATCCCCGCCCGCCTCGACTGCCTCGGCGAGCAGGACCACGCCACCACCCTCAGTCGCGACGGCGTCAGCGTGGGGACGGTGGAGCACCTTCTCTCCGCGCTCTTCGGTCTCGGCGTCGACGACGCCCTCGTCGAAGTGGACGGTCCGGAGATCCCCATCCTCGACGGCAGCGCCGCCCCCTTCGTGATCCTCGTCCACGAGGCCGGTCTCAAGCCCTGGAACGTGGCTCGCCAGTACCTGGAGGTGCTGGAGACGGTGGAGGTCGTGCGCGGCGGCAAGGTGGCGCGCCTCAGCCCCTCGCCGCACTTCGAGATCGGCTACAGCATCGGCTTCGACCACCCGCTGCTGCGCCACCAGTCGCTCCACGTGCGGCTCACCCCGCGCGCCTTCGCCGAAGCCATCGCGCCCGCGCGCACGTTCGGCTTCCTGCGCGAGGTGGAGACGCTGCGGCGCCACGGCCTCGCCCTCGGGGGCAGCCTCGACAACGCGGTGGTGATCAGCGAGACGGGCGTCCTCAACAACAAGCTCCGCTTCGAGGACGAGTTCGTGCGCCACAAGATCCTCGATGCGGTGGGAGACCTCGCCCTCCTCGGCTACCCGCTGCTCGGGCAGCTCGAGGCGACGAAGGCCGGCCACGCCCTCCACGCCGCGGTGGCCCGCAAGCTCGTGGAGACGCCGGGAGCCTGGAGGCTCGTGCCGAGCACCGGCGTCGCAGCGCCCGAGCCCGCTCCCGCTCCCGCGTTCGCGCTCCGGCCCTCCGAAGCCTGAGCGGCGCTCTACCCCAGTCCTACTTCTCCGGCTCGGCGACCACGGTGACCGAGACCTTGACCTCGGTCGTGCTCGCCTCGGGATCGTTGGAGCGGATGATGACCGTGCGCTCCATCTTGCCCGAGTAGTTCCGCGTCTCCAGCGAGACGCGGAGAGGCGTCGAGCCCCCCGGCTTGACCACCTTGTCCGAGAGGAGCGCGGCCGTGCACCCGCACGTCGTGGAGACGTTCTCGATCACGAGGTCGGAACCGCCGAAGTTACGGATGCTGAATTCCTTCTGCAGGGTCTTGTTCTGCACGGCCTTGCCGAAGTCGAAGGAAGCCGGCTCCACGGAGAGCCGGGGCCCCTTGGCGGCGGCCGCCTTCGGCGCGTCCTCGGCGAGGACGGCGGACACGCCGGCAGCGAGCACGAGTGCTAAGGCGAAGAGTCTCACAGCGACCTCCCGGCGGCACGCCCGCGTCCGCGCTTGCGGACGGACGTGAGCTTGCGCATGTAGGCGTCGAGCATCTCGTTCTCGTAGGTCACGGAGTTGAGGAACAGACTCTCCACGAGGTAGCGCCGGCGCTCCTCCTCCGTCATCTGGTCCACGAGGTGCTCGATCTCGCGCATCATGTCCTCGAAGGACACCTTGAGCTGCAGGCGCAGCGTGACCTCGCGGTAGAGCGCCTCCAGCACGCCCAGGATGTCGCCGTCGAGGACGAGCTCGTGGCCGGTAGTGAGGCGGACGCTCCTCACCGGGGGCCGCTCCGGCGCGGCGAGAAGGCGGCTAGCCCCTGCTCCTCGTCGGGCACGAGCTCGATGATCTTGTTGACGCCGGTCATCGAGATCATGGTCTGGACCCGCGGCTGGAGGCTGCAGAGCTTGACCGTGCCCGACTTCTCCTGGAGGAGGCGGTGGATGTCCATCAGGCAGCCGATCGACGCGCTGTCGATGTAGCTCACCGCGGAGAGGTCGATCAGCATCTTCCGCGCCCCCGCCTCCACCCGCTGCCGCACCTCGCTGAAGAACGAGGACAGGACGGGGTAGGTCAGCTTGGCCTCCTGGACGCGTACGAGCGTCACGTCCCCCTTGTCTTCCATCTGGAGCTGCATCACCTCACCTCCGGGCCGCGCCGGCCGCGGGCGGGCCGCCGCCGTCCCGGCTGCTGCGCGCGCAGTAGCAGCCGGGCCAGCTCTTCGCGGCCGCGGTTGATCCGGCTCTTCACCGTTCCCTCGGGGAGGGCGAGCCGGTCCGCCATCTCCTGGTAGCTGAGCCCCTGCAGGTCGCGCAGCACGACCGCCTCGCGGAGCTTCTCGGGCAAGAGGTCGAGCCCGCGACGGAGGAAGCTGCGGCGGTCCTGGTCTTCCAGCGCGCGGTGCGGATTGCCGAAGCTCGCGGGAGCGAGATCGAAGGCGACGAGGTCCTCCACCACCACCTCGCGCTCGCGCTTGCCCGCCCGGTAGTTGTCGATGCAGTAGTTGCGGGCCACGGAGGAGAGCCAGGTCCCAAAATCGGCGTCACGGTTGAACTTGTCCAGGCTCTTGAAGACCTTGAGAAAGATGTCCTGCGTGAGGTCCTCGGCCTCGTCGTGCTTGCCGGTGAACTTGTAGGCGATGTGGAAGACCTTGCGGCGGAAGCGGGCGACGATCGCCTCCCACGCCGAGTTGTCCTTCCGCAGGCATCGCTCGATGAGCTCCCCGTCGGAAGGGGCAGGTTTCCCCTCGTCCAAGGGCTTCTTGCCGGCCGCCACCGATGATAGGGGCATCCCCGGAGGGGGTCAATATTCTCTACTTGAGCTCGGGTTTGCCCGCCACCGTCCACGCCGTGTACCAGTAGCTTCCCGCGTCCTCCGCCGCCCATGAGAGGAGCTGCCGCACCACCGGACCCGCCTTCTTCTCGAAGTCCTCGTAGTAGATCTCCGTGTAGCCGCTCTTGCCGCGCCGCGCGAGCTCGTCGAGGTAGAGGAGGTTGTCGAGCCAGACGTAGGTTCCGTTGATGACGGAGAAGACGTACTCCTTCGGGTCGTCCAGGTAGTTCGCGGCGTCCGGGCTCACCTTGAGCCGCTTCTCCATGGCCTCGGGGAGGCGCTGCGCGAAGCGCACCCAGAGCCCGTGCTGGCCCGTCTGCTGCCCGTCGGAGTTCTGCGACAGGTTGAGCGGGTTGTGGAGGTCGGCCACGAGGCCGGCAACGACGTCGGACTCGTTCAGGATCTTCTCCTTGTCCCCGAGCTTGAACGCCTCCACGAGCCGCGCGAACGACTCCTGGATGAGCCAGGGCAGCCGTCCCACGGAGCTCGCCGCCTCTCCGTACTTGCTCTTGATCGAGTTCTCGTTGTGCGGCACGTCGTTGAACGGGAAGGGCGCGAGCTTGTCGATCGCGAAGCGGCGCTCCGGGCTCGGCTCGGGAAAGGTCGGCTCGAGGGCGAGCGAGGGCATCTCGAGGCGATGGTCCTTGTACCACTTCTGGATGGGCTTGGGCAGCGACTCGATCGCGTGCGACACCACGATCTGGGTGACCACCGGACCCGCGGCCCGGCACTCGGCGGGGACGAAGACGAGCAACACCCCGGCGAGGGCCAGGATCTCCCCAGCCAGCGCCGGTCGTCGACGGAATCTCTTCAAGTCAAGCCTCCCAAGCGCGCCCCGCGATCCATTCTCCCACGTACGCCTAGCCTGCCAGTGAAACACGAGCCTCCGACAGCCGCGCGCGCGTTACCGCGCGCCGCGGGAGGACGCATTTCAGCACCCTGCTCTATAACGCCCGCGCTACCGAGAGAAGCCGCACCTCGCTCGCGCCGGCGTCCACGAGCGCGCGCGCGCAGGCCTCGGCAGTGGCGCCCGTGGTGAGCACGTCGTCCACCAGGACGAGGCAGCGGCCGGCGACCTGCGGCCGGCGGCGCACGGCGAAGGCGCCTCGGACGTTTCCGCGGCGCGCGGCCGCGCTCAGCCCGGTCTGCGGCGCCGTGTCCTTCCGCCGCACGAGGGCCGACGCGACGAGCGCCACCCCCGTCCGCCGCGAGAGCGCGGCAGAGATGAGCTCCGCCTGGTTGAACCCCCGCTCGCGGCGCCTTTCGGGATGCAGGGGCACCGGCACGAGCGCGTCCGCACCCTCGAGCACCCCGCGCGCGGCCGGCTCCTCCACGAGGGCGTCCGCCAGGCGACGGGCGAGCCGCCGCCGCCCCCGGTACTTGAGCTCGTGCAGCAGCACGCGCAGGCTGCCTTCGTAGGGACCGAGGCTCGCGCCCTGCGCGAAGGGGTTGATCCCGCGGCGGCACCGTCCGCACCGCGCGACGGAAGCGGAAACGGGAAGGCCGCACGCGCAGAGCGATCCCCGGTGGCGGGGCAGCTCGGCCCAGCAGGCGTCGCAGAGAGGACCCCGGGTGGGACGCGAGACCGGCCGCGTGCAGGCCGGGCACTCCGCGGGGAAGATGAGGGCGAGGACGGGATCGACGAGCTTGCGGGCGGAGTCCCGCGCGGCGGCCAGGTTCTCGGTAACGGCGCCCACGCCAGGACCGGTCAGAGCAGCCCGGCTTCCTGCTTCTCCTGGCAGGAGAGGCAGTGGCGGGCCCAGGGTACGGCTTCCAGGCGCTTCAGGTTCATCTCGTCCTCGCAGGAGAGGCAGACCCCGAAGCTGCGGTCCTCGATGCGGTCGAGCGCCTCGTCCACCATCTGCAGCACGTCGCGCTCCGTGTTGGACAGGCTGAACAGGAACTCCTTGGTGTAGGAGTTGGACGCCTTGTCCGCCACGTCCTGCGCGCCGTCCGCGTCGGCCTCCTTGCCGTAGGCCGTGTTCTTGCTGTAGGCCACGAGAATGTCGTGCTTCTTCTGCAGAAGCTTCTCCCGGAACGTCTTCGCCTTCTTCTGTTCCATGCTCGTTCGTCCCTTCGCCCTGGGCCCTCCTGGGTTGGCGTGACTCTCAACCGATCCCGTAGCGTCGGCGCTTCTCCCACAGCGCCTTCCTGCTGATCCCGAGTATCGCGGCCGCCCGCGTCTGGCTGCCCCCCGACGCGTCCAGCACGTAGCGGATGTAAGCCTGCTCCACGTCCTTGAGCGTGGGCCGCCTGTCCCGTCCCGCCCAGAGCGTCGACGGCTGCTCCAGGATCGAGGTCGGGAGCGCGGAGGGCGGCACGAGCTCGCTCGTCGCGTAGAGGGCGGCGCGCTCGATCACCGAGCGCAGCTCGCGGACGTTGCCCGGCCAGTGGTAGCCGCGCAGCGCGTCGATCGTCTCCGGCGCGAAGCCCGCGGCGGCCGTGCTCTTCCTCTCGCGCTCGCGGAGCAGGAAGCGCTCGGCGAGGGGCAGGATGTCCTCGCGGCGCGTGCGCAGCGGGGGCAGCTTCACGGGCACGACGTTCAGCCGGTGGAAGAGGTCCTCGCGGAACCGCCCGGCGCGCACGGCCTGCGCGAGGTCGACGTTCGAGGAGGCGACGAAGCGCACGTCCACCTCGATCGTGCGCGTGCCCCCCACGCGCTCGAACCTCCGCTCCTCGACCACCCGCAGCAGCTTGGCCTGCAGGGCCAGGCCGAGGTCCTGGATCTGGTCGAAGTAGAGCGTGCCAGAAGCCGCCATCTCGATCTTGCCCGCCTTGGCCGCGCGGGCGTCGGTGAAGGCGCCGCGCTCGTGTCCGAAGAGCTCGGACTCCAGCAGGTCGGCGGGGATGCTCGGGCAGTGGACCTTGATGAGGGGGCCGTCGCGCCGCGGTCCCCCGTAGTGGAGCCAGTGCGCGACGAGGTCCTTGCCGGTGCCGCTCTCTCCCTGGAGGAGGACGGGACTCTTCGCCTCGGCGAGCCGGACCACGATGGGCATGAGCTCGCGCATGGCGGGCGATTCCGCCACCACCTCGAGGAGCCCCTCCTTCAACGCCTGGCTCATCCCGCGAGCTCCACGCGCGTGGCCGCGCCCCACAGCCGCTCGAGGTCGTAGAACTCGCGCGTGCGCTTGCTGAAGATGTGGACGACGAACGAGCCGTAGTCGAGGAGGATCCACTCCTGGCGCGGGTAGCCCTCGACGTGGTCCGGGCGGCGGCCCGCGGCCTTCAGCGTCTCGAGCACGGCGTCGGCCATGGCCACGAGCTGCTTGGGATTCGTGCCGGAGAGGAGGAGGAAGTAGTCCGTGAAGGCCGTGGCCTGCCGCAGGTCGAGGAGGACCGGGTCCTCCGCCTTCTTGTCCAGCGCGGCCTTCACCGCGAGCTCGAGTGCCTTGGGCAGGCTCACCGGACCCCTCCTGCGGCGACGGACGCCGCGGCCGCGTAGAGCCCGCGCTTGGCGATGTACTCCGCGACCGTCTCCGGCACGAGGTAGCGCACGCTCTCGCCGCGCCGCACACGCTCGCGCACGCCGGTCGCGGAGACGGAAAGGCCGGGGCCCTTCACGCGCACGACCCCGCGCGCCCCCGGGGGCAGCGGAGGCAGAGGCTTCTCCTCCTCGCCCGGTCGGTCCACGACCGCGACCTCGGCCAGCGAGAACAGCCGCGCCGGCTCGCGCCACGTCGGCATCTCGGGGAACGTGTCGCTGCCCACGATCACCGTGATCGAGTCGGCCGGCGCCGCCTCGAGGAGAGCGGCTACCGTGTCCACGGTGAAGCTCTTCCCCTCGCGCCGGATCTCGAAGTCCGAGGGCACGAAGTGCTCGTGTCCGGCGGTGGCGAGGACGACCATCGCGTAGCGGTCGAGGGCGGCGGAGAGGGGGGCTTCGCGGTGCGGGGGCACGCCCGCGGGCACGAAGGCGACGCGATCGAGGCGGAGCGCCTCCCGCGCGCTCTCCGCGGCGCGGAGATGGCCGAGGTGGATGGGATCGAAGGTGCCCCCCATGAGGCCGATTCTCAAAGCTGCTCCACCGCGAGAGTACTCTCCCGGCTCGTCTCCACGTGGCGCAGCAAGGCGCGCTTCAGCTCGGCCAGGCCGGTGCCCGCGACCGCGGAGACGGGGACGACCTCCAGGCCGAGGCCGCGCGCGGCCCGCACGAGATCGGGAAGCGGGTCGGGATCGGAGACGGCGTCCCGCTTGGTCGCGGCCACGAGCTGCGGCCGGTCGAGGAGCGTCTCGTCCCAGCGCCTCACCTCGTCGCGCACGAGGCCGAGGTCCTCGACGGGGTCGCGGCCGCTCGTCCCCGAGGCGTCGACCACGTGCAGGAGGACGCGCGTCCTCTCCACGTGGCGGAGGAAGTGGAGGCCGAGGCCCGCGCCGGCGTGGGCGCCCTCGATGATGCCGGGGATGTCGGCGGCCACGTAGCTGCTGTCGTCCACCTCCACCACCCCGAGCACGGGAGTCACGGTCGTGAAGGGATAGTCGCCGACCTTGGGGCGCGCCGAGGAGATCCGCGAGAGGAGCGTCGACTTGCCGGCGTTGGGAAGGCCGAGGAGCCCCACGTCGGCGATCAGCTTGAGGTCGAGCTGCAGCCAGCGCTCCTCGCCGGGCTGGCCCGGTTCGGCCTCTGCGGGCGCGCGGTTGCGGTTCGAAAGGTAGGACCGGTTGCCCCGCCCGCCGCGGCCGCCGCGGGCCACGACGAGCCTGTCTCCCTCGCGCAGGACTTCTCCCAGCTCCGTCCCGGTCTCTTCCTCGCGGGCGGTCGTTCCCGGAGGTACGGACACGACGAGGTCTTCGGCGCTGCGGCCCGTGCGGTTCTGCGGACCGCCGTGCTCGCCGCGCTCGGCGCGGAACTCGCGGTGGTAGCGCAGCGGCAGCAGCGTGTTCTGATGGGCCACGCCCACGAGGACGACGTCGCCGCCCTTCCCGCCCACGCCGCCGTCCGGACCGCCGCGGGGGACGTAGGGCTCGCGGCGGAAGCTGACGCAGCCGTTCCCGCCATTGCCGCCCTTCACGAAGATCTTGACGCGATCGACGAACATGGCGACCGCCCGCGCGGGCGGCTGGCTCTACTCCACTAGCTCGCGGCGGGAAGGACGCTCACGCGCAGCCCGCGCGTCCCGTGGTCCTCGAAGCGGACGACGCCGTCCAGAAGCGCGAAGAGCGTGTGGTCCTTGCCGAGGCCCACGTTCTTGCCGGGCTTCCACTTGGTGCCGTGCTGGCGGAGGATGATCGTGCCGCCCGTCACCATCTCCCCGCCGAAGCGCTTCACGCCCAGCCGCTGCGAGTTGCTGTCCCGGCCGTTGCGGCTGGAACCTTGACCTTTCTTGTGCGCCATTTCTCAACCTGCCTCAGGCCAGTACTTTGTCGATGCGTACCGCGGTGAACGCCTGCCGGTGACCTCGCGTCCGCCGGTAGTGCTTCCGCTTCTTGTACTTGAAGACCCGGATCTTGGCCCCCCGGCCCTGCTCGACGACCGTCGCCTCGACCTTCGCGCTCTCGACGCGAGGAGAGCCCACCTTGATGCCGTCGTCTCCTCCGCAGAGGAGAACCTCGCCGAGGGTGACGGTCGAGCCGACCTCTCCCTCGAGCGCCTCCAGACGGACGACGTCCCCCGGCTGGACCCGGTACTGCTTGCCGCCCGACTTCACGATCGCGTACACGGTTTCTCGCCTCCCGAGGACATCCGCGAAACTCCAGACGTTACCACAGGCCCCAAGCCGGCGTCAAACCAGGGCCGGACGTCCGGGATTGAGTCTCTTGGAGTTAGCGGGCCGGGGTGCCTAGAAGTCGTACCCGATCCAGAAGCTGAACTGCCAGCCCTGGGAGACGACCTTGAGGTCGGTGAACTTCGTCCAGTCGAAATGCAGCGGGTAGCCGAGGAAGAAGACCTGGAGGCCGAACCCGAAGGACGCCCGCCCGTCCACGAGGTGGAAGCCGTCCACGGGCTCGCCGAAGATCGGGTCCTTGACGTACGAGATGCCGGGGTCGCTCGTGCCGAACGTGTAGCTCTGCCCGCCGAAGCTCGCGCCGCCGATCCCGAAGTACCCGGTCCCGCGGATCGGGCCGAGGATGCCGATGGGCGTCGCCGCGAGGTTGATGACGGGCAGCCGCAGTTCGACGTTCGCGAAGAAGCCGCGCGAGCCCACGAAGCCGAGGTAGGGATAGCCGCGGAGCTCCTGGTTGCCGCCGAAGTAGAAGATCGCGGGGTTGTCGCCGCTCGAGTAGAAGCCCTTGCCGCGGAAGGCGAGCAGCGTGCTCGTGGAGCCGAGCCGCAGGTACTTCCGGAGGTCGGCCTGGAACGAGTAGCGCGAGAGCGTGCTCCCGATCTTGGGCGAGACCTCGAAGCCGATGTTGAAGGTGCTCCCGGTGAGGGGACCGAACTCCGCGAACTTGGTCGTCTCCTGGGTGAGGGCGCCGGTGAAGGGCACGAGCGTCCCGGTGCTGAGGTAGCACTGGAGCCCCTGGGCCGCGGCCTGCGCGCAGACCTGGGCCTGGGCGTCGGGGTTCTCGTACTGCTGCTTGAGGTGGACGATGCCCGCTCCGAAGTCGATGCGCCGGAACTTGTCGAGCGGGTACTGCGCGATGAGCTGCCCGCCCGTGTACCGCTCGGTGGCGATCGCGCCCTCGCGGAACGCGTAGGCGTTCGTGAGGCCATAGGGGTTCGCGTAGTAGAAGCGCGTGTAGTCGTAGCCGCTGAACCCGTAGTGCAGGCGCTTCGCGAGGTTGATGTAGCTGCCTTCGTAGGTGCGGAACTCCCGCACCGACAGCACGGTGAACGTGAAGTTCTGGTCGCCGAGCACGTCGGTAAGCGCGACCTGGGTGCCACCGAAGAAGTCGCCGCTCGAGGTGACGCCCACGTTCAGCGGCGGGCGGCCCTCGAGGTAGAGGCCCTCGAAGAGCTTCTTCCGCCGCTTGTTCTCGGGGATCACCTGGTGGCTGACGTCGGGCTGGAAATCCACGAGGCCCTCGGCCGCGGACTGCACCTCCTGCTCCACCTCTTTGATCGGCTCCGTGAGGTCCCTGGTGTGGAGCTGGAACTCGCCCTTGTAGTAGGTGATGAAGGCGAGGCGGTCGCCCTGCTTGGTCTTGAGGGGGGCGGGGGCCATGTTCCCGCCGAGCACGTCCGTGAACTGCTGGATGATGCCGGTCTGCAGGTCGAGCGCACGCAGGTTCGGGATGTCGTCGTCTTCGTCCGACGAGTAGTAGATCTTGCGCCCGTCGGTCGAGAACGAGGGCGCGGAGTCGTTGAACGCGCCGAACGTGAGCTGCGTCTTGCGCGACGGGTCGGCGAGGGGGAAGGAGTAAACCTTGTCGAACCCGCTGATGCGCCGCGTGTAGACGACGAGCGTCCCATCCGGCGAGATCTGGGGGTCGGTGTCCGCGTACGGGTCCTGCGTCAGGTTCTTGACCTTGCCGCTCTCGAAGTCGAGGTGGTAGATGTCGGAGACGCCTTCCCTGAGCGCGGCGAAGAGGACACCCCGGCCGTCGGGCAGCACGCACGGGGCCTGGGGCAGGTCGAGCCCCTCGATCTTGAACTTCTCGATGATCTTGTCCCCGAGCACGGAAGCGAGGAAGAGCGTTCGCCCCTTCCCGACCCGGCCGAAGAAGGCGATGCTGTCCCCGCGAGGGTCGAAGCTGATCGTGCGCCCGGCCACGAAGTTCTCGTTGATCGAGAGGTTCTCGTAGTCGCCGCGCACCCCCGCGGAGATGTTCTTGATCACGCTGCCGTCGCGCGTGGAGATGAGCACGATCTCCGCCGCGCCCTCGCTGCGGTTGGCGGTGAGCGCGGCCACGATCTCCCCGGAGGGGCTGGGGGCGAAGGCGAAGACCTGCGTGTACGGCGTCTTCTCGGGGTTCGGCGACAGGTTCTTGCCGTAGTCGCTGGGCTGCTGCTTGTCGCGGAAGGGCTTGAAGCGCTCCTTCAGCCACTTGTCGAACGCCTCGTCGAAGTCCTCGGGGGTCGTGCGGAACGCCTGCTTGTAGATGTCGTCGGTGGACCCGCCGAGGATCCCCTTGCGCATGGTGTACAGGAACTGCCGGATCCCCTCCTTGCCGTAGCGCGATTCCATGAACTCGAACGCGGCGTGGCCCATGTTGTAGACGAGCCGCCCCGAGAAGGCCTGGAACTCGGCCTTGGACAGCTTGGGGATCTGGTCGGTGATCGCGGCGTCGCGGATCATCATCAGGTCGAGCGGATCCCAGGCCCCCCGGAAGTAGTCGGCGAGGCCCTCGTCGATCCACAGCGGGATGTCGCGCTGGATGAGGGTGCGGGGGATGAGGTCGAACGCGAACACGTGCGTGAGCTCGTGCTGGATGAGGCCGTTCAGCTTGTCCGGCGGCTCGTCGATGGGGAGGACGAGGCGTCCGCGCAGCGGCTCCGCGAACGCGAGGACGCCCTCGGGCACGAACGTCGGGTAGAGGTTCGTCTGCTCGAACTCGGAGTGGGTCTTGTAGAGGATGGCGGGGGTGGGCTGCGCCAGCTCGTGCTTGAGGCCGGTGGAGAGCTTCAAGTAGGCGCTCTCCAGGTAGGACACCAGGCGGGAGAGGTGCTGCTCGAATTCGGGATAGTAGTAGAC
>JBKPBQ010000288.1:0-6246 GCA_046726955.1 Acidobacteriota bacterium | reverse complement strand
CCTTCGAGGAGCACGTGCCCTCTCCGACGGGCGGCCCCCGCACCCTTCTCACCACGAAGGCGCCCTATCGGGACGCGGGGGGGAAGACGATCGGCATCATCGGCATCGGCCGCGACATCACGGAGCACAAGCAGACCGAGGAAGCCGTGCGGCGGACGCAGAAGCTCGAGAGCCTGGGGCTCCTCGCGGGAGGCGTCGCCCACGACTTCAACAACCTGCTCGTGGCCATCCTCGGTCAGACGTCGCTCGGGCTGTCGCGCCTTCCGGCGGAAAGCCCGGCCCGCGCGAACCTCGAGAAGGCGGTGCGGGCGGCGGAGAGGGCGGCCGACCTCACGCGACAAATGCTCGCCTATTCCGGCCGCGGGCACTTCCAGGTGACGACCGTCGACCTGAACGCGCTCATCCTCGACAACCTCCATCTCCTCGAGGTGGCGGTCCCCAAGAACGTGAGGCTGCGGTCCGACCTGGAGCCGTCGCTGCCCTGGATCGACGCCGACGTGGGGCAGATCCAGCAGGTCGTGATGAACCTGATCACGAACGCGGCGGAGGCGATCGGGGAACACCCGGGCACGGTGACGGTCACGACCGGCAACCGCGTGGTGGGGAGCCGCGACGAGGCGCTGTGGCGGCACACGGGAGAGCTTCTCGTCGCCGGCACCTACGTGACGCTGGAGGTCCAGGACGACGGCCAGGGCATGAGCTCCGCCGTGCGCGAGCGGATCTTCGACCCCTTCTTCACGACCAAGTTCACGGGCCGCGGCCTCGGCCTCGCCGCCGTGCTCGGGATCGTGCGCGGCCACAAGGGCGGGCTCCAGGTGGAGAGCGAGGCGGGAAAGGGCACGCTCTTCCGGCTGGTCTTTCCCCGGAGCGAGCGCTCCCCCGTCTCGCGCGAGCCGGCGATCGCCTCCGCGATCTCCGCCACGGGCACCGTGCTCGTCATCGACGACGAGGAGGTGGTGCGCGAGGCGGTCGCGGACGCGCTGGAGTCGGAGGGGATCCGCTACCGGCTCGCTTCCGACGGGGAGAGCGGGGTGGCGCTCCTCCGTGAGCACGGACACGACATCGGCCTCGTGCTCCTCGACCTCTCGATGCCGGGCTTCAGCGGCGAGGAGACGTTCCAGGAGCTGCGCCGGCTGGACGCGGGCGTCCCCGTACTCCTCTCGTCGGGCTTCGCCGAGGAGGAGGCCCGCCGGCGCTTCGCCCCCGCGGACCTCGCGGGCTTCCTGCAGAAGCCCTACCGCTTCCCCACCCTCGTGGCCGAGGTGAAGCGCTGCCTGCGCCCGCGCGCCTGAGGGCGCTGATACGATCGGACGCATGACGCGCCTCACCCTGGACGTCCACGACCACCGGCGCGAGCTCCTCGAGAACCGCTACGTCTACGCGGTCGTCTCGCGGCGGGCGCGGGGGCTCTCGATCGGGGTGAACCTCAACCCCGACAAGGTCTGCAACTTCGACTGTCCGTACTGCCAGGTGGACCGCACGACACCCGGCGGACCGTCGTCCATAGACGTTTCGGTCCTGACTGCCGAGCTGGGCCGGCTCCTCGATCTCGTGGCCGCAGGCGCGCTCTGGAGCGTCCCTCCCTTCGACACGGTCGCCGCGGACCGCCGGCGCGTGGCCGACATCGCGTTCGCGGGGGACGGCGAGCCCACGACGCCCCGCGAGTTCCCCGACGCGGCGCAGGCGGCGCGCGCGGAGCGAAACCGCCGCGGACTCGTCTTTCCCCTTCGGCTCATCACCAACGCGACGATGTTCCACCGCGAGACGGTGCGGCGGGCGCTCGCCGACTTCGACGAGCTGTGGTGCAAGCTCGACGCTGGGACCGAGCCGTATTTCCGTCTCGTGGACGGAACGCGGCTGCCCTTCGCGCGCATCCTCGACAACCTTCGGCTCGTGGCCCGGGAGCGGCCGATCGTGATACAGAGCCTCTTCCTGACGTTCGACGGCAAGGGGCCGGATAAGGCGGAGATCGCGGCGTACGTGAGTCGGCTCCGCGACCTCGTCGCCGACGGGGGGAAGATCGATCGCGTCCAGGTCTACACGGTGTCGCGCAAGCCGGCCGATCCCAGAGTGGGCCCCCTTTCGCTCGCTCGCCTCGAGGAGATCGCGGCCGCGGTGCGCGGTGTGGGCCTCGCCGCCGAGGTCTTCGGGGAGGAATAGACATTGCAAGGGCAGGGGTTGCGGGCGTCGTGCCCCAGGCTGAGCTGGATGAATAGACGGCAAATCGCGACACCTGTAGACTGAAGCGCACTCCATGCCCCTCTCCTGCGCCCTCAAGGTCCAGTTCGGCCGGCAGCACTGCGTCACCGATTGCCCTTCGGACAGCAAGGACGCGATCTTCCGCTACGTTCGGGTGGAGAGGCCGGAGGACCTGCCGTTCCCCGACCCGCTGGCCGTGGACGTCGCGGTCCTGGACATGAACCACGGCTGGCCGAACCTCGGCCACGACTCGATCATTCACGCCATCAAGGACGCGGCCTGCGACCTCGGCCCGGCCCTCCGGGGCACCGGGCTCTACGTGCGGGCGCTGTCCTATGACGTGCGCCGGGGGGGTCTCGTGCCGGCGGCTCCCGACGGCCGGTTCTTGCTCTACGTGGGAACGGGCGGGCCGGGACACCTCGACCCGAGGAAGAACGACGGGCATTCCGAAGGCAGCCAGGGGATCCTCGAGAACCCGTCCTGGGAGGCGCCGCTCTTCCGCCTCCTCGACGCGGTCGTTGCCGACGAGAGCGCGGCCTTCCTCGGCATCTGCCACAGCTTCGGCGTCCTCTGCCGGTGGTCGGGCGCGGCGGAGCCCACGCTGCGCAGCAAGGAGAAGGGCAAGAGCACCGGAATCCTGGAGAACGTGCTCACGCCCGAGGCGCGGCAGCACCCGTGGTTCCGCCGCTTCTCCGAGGAGCTGCCCGACGGCCGGCGGCTGCGCGTCGTGGAGAACCGGCTCTTCGACCTCCTGCCCCGCGAGGACCGCTGGCCGGGCTTCGTCGTCCCCCTCGGGTACGAGACGCTCGGGCTCGGCGGCCCCCGCGGCGAGGCAGTGACGATGCTCGAGTTCGCGCGGGACCGCGCCGGCACGATGCCGCGCGTGCTCGCGGTGAACCACCACCCCGAGATCGTGGACCGCTTCCGCCAGGTGATGATCCTCAACCAGAAGCGGGACCGGGGCGAGGTCGCCAACGAGTGGTACCAGGAGCGGCTGGAGATCCTCACCCGCACCTATCCCGACGAGGACATCGACCAGCGCCTGCACGTCACCTCCGACTACACGTTCCTGGGGCCGCTGCGCTTCCACCTCTGGCGTCTGGTCCGGCAGCGGGCGGAAGCCCGGGGCCTGGAACTCGGGGTGCACGAAGACCAGCTCCTGGAGGCTCTCGAGCGCTCCGCGGTGGGACTGGGCGGCGGCCGCTCGACCGAAGCGTTCTGATCCCCAAGCCTCCCTTCGCGAAGGACCTCACGCTCGAGCAGGAGATCGCGGAGTTCGAGAAGCTGAAGCCGCGCCTCGCCGAGGTCTGGGATGTCCTCACCCTACGCGAGGAGGAGCAGCACACCTCGGTGATCGTCCCCTCGCTCACCCTCGACCAGAGCGAGCTCCGCAAGCTTCCCGGCGCCAACTTCTACGAGGAGCGGCTGCTCTTCCTGCTCATCCGCCTACGCAATCCCCGGGCGCGGCTCGTCTACGTGACCTCGCAGGCGGTGCACCCGATCATCCTCGAGTACTACCTGCAGTTCCTGGCAGGCATCCCCGCGAGCCACGCCCGCTCGCGCCTCACGCTGCTCTGCGCGGACGACGCCTCCCCGCGCTCGCTCACCGAGAAGATCCTGGAGCGGCCGCGGCTCATCGAGCGCATCCGGGCGGGGATCATGGACTCGAGCCGCTCCTACCTCACCGTCTTCAACTCGACGCCCCTCGAGCGAAAGCTCTCCGTGCTCCTCGGCATCCCGCTCAACGGCTGCGACCCGAACCTTTCGCACCTCGGCACGAAGTCGGGGAGTCGGAAGATCTTCAAGGAGGCGGGCGTCGACCTCCCTCCCGGCACCGAGGACCTGCACACGCAGCGCGAGGTGGCCGAGGCCCTCCTCGACCTCCACGGGAATCACCCGACGCTGCGCAAGGCCGTCATCAAGCTCAACGACAGCTTCTCCGGCGAAGGCAACGCGATCTTCCGCTTCCCGGAGGCGGGCGGCGTCAACGCCTACAAGGACTCTCTGCGGCACGTGGAGTTCTCCGTGCCCACGGAGACGCCGGAGGCCTACTTCGACAAGTTCGCGCGGATGGGCGGCATCGTGGAGGCGTTCGTGGACGCGAAGGAGAAGCACTCCCCCAGCTCGCAGCACCGCATCAGCCCCCACGAGCAGTCCACCGCGATCTCCACGCACGACCAGATCCTGGGCGGCCCCAGCGGCCAGGTCTTCCTCGGCTGCAGCTTCCCCGCCCACGACGACTACCGGATGAAGATCCACGAGGCGGGGCAGAAGATCGGCGCCGTGCTCGCCCGCTACGGCGTCGTGAGCCGCTTCGCCGTCGACTACCTCGTGCACCGCGAGGAGCCGGACGCGGAGTGGAAGGTGACCGCGCTCGAGATCAACCTCCGGATGGGCGGCACGACCCATCCCTTCCTGGCCCTGCAGTTCCTCACCGGCGGCGCCATCGACCCCGAGACGGGACTCTTCCTGGCGGGAAGCGGGCACGCCAAGTACTACCGGGCCACCGACAACCTGAACTCGGAGAGCTACCGCGGCCTCCTCCCCGAGGACCTCGTGGAGATCCTGACCGTGAACAAGCTGCACTACAGCCACGGCAGCGAGTCGGGCGTCCTCTTCCACCTCATCGGCGCCCTCTCCGAGTTCGGCAAGATGGGCGTCACGGCGATCGCCAACAGCCGGGAAGAGGTGGACGACCTCTACACGCGCACGCTCGAGGTGCTGGACCGCGAGACGGTCTACGGACGCTGATTCGTTCAACCTCGCGCCGCCGTCGTGGCCGGAGAAGCACATGACACGGACCCTCGCGTGGATCGCGACCGGCGTGCTCGCGAGCGCTTGGTCGCCGCCCCTCTTCGCCGCGGCGGCGGGTCGCGATCAACCGGCGACCGTCGAGGTTGCGCTCGTCGCCAATGCCGAGGCGGGTACTGTCGCCCTGGTCGACGTGGCTGCGCGCTCGATAGTCGGCAGCATCGACGTCAATCCGGCGAAGACCAGGAGCGAGGGGCCCGGCGCCCCAAACTACGCGCAGGACACGGACGTCTCACCGGACGGTCGGACGGTCTACGTCTCCCGCGGGTATCTCGGCGACGTGGCCGCGTTCGACATCGCGACTGGCCGTGTGCTGTGGCGGCGGTCGCTGGACACCGGGCGCGCCGACCATATGACGCTCACGCCGGACGGCCGGAATCTCTTCGTCTCGGCTCTCATGGACAACCGGGTCTACCGGATCTCCACCGCCAGCGGCGAGATCACCGGCCATCTGGTGACCGGCGTCTACCCGCACGACAACAAGATCTCGAAGGACGGACGGCGGCTCTACAACACCAGCCTCGGACCCATCGCCTCCCTCCCGCGTCCAGCGACATCGGCACCGCTCACGGAGACGCCAGGCCATCCTTTCCAGCTGACGATCGCCGACGTGGACACGCTGGAGATCAGCGATCGGATCCGTCTCGACAACGCCTTCCGCCCGTGGCAGTTCACCCCGGACGAACGGGGGCTCTACGCGCAGCTGTCGAACGAGCACGCGGTGGTCGCCTACGACCTCGCCACCAGGAAAGTGACCGGGCGCCTCGATCTTCCGATCAAGCCCGGCATCACCCCCGCCGACTGGGACTTCGACGCGCCGCACCACGGCCTCGCGCTCACGCCCGACGGCAAGACCATCTGCATCGCCGCTCGCGCCTCCGACTACGCCGCGCTCGTGCGAGCCCCGGAGCTCACACTCATCGCCACGATCCCGGTCGGCGATGCGCCGGGCTGGGCGGAGACGGCGGCGGACGGCCGCCTCTGCCTCGTCGCGAACAACCGCAGCGACGACCTGTCGATCCTGTCGATCCCGGATCGCGCCGAGATCGTGCGCTTGCCGATCGGCAACGGCCCCAAGCACATCACCGTCACGCGGCTACCCGCCTCGGTCGTCGCGGCGTTCAAGGCGACGCGGTGATCGGGATGCGGCCACCAGTCATCGGCGAGGGCGTCGTCGGCTTCTCGTCCCGGGGCGAGTAGGTCCTACTTCACATCCGTGCCGTGGCTGGACAGGAC
>JBKPBQ010000287.1:0-7232 GCA_046726955.1 Acidobacteriota bacterium | reverse complement strand
GTCGACATCCGCACCGGACGCATGAAGTGGTGGCAGCAGCAGATGTCGTTCAATGAATGGTCGTACGACACCGCGCAGCCGCCGCTCGTCTACACCGGGAAGGTCGGGGGGAGGACCGAGCGGATCGTGTCGGTGGCGACGATGGAGGGCGTGTGGTTCGCGTACGACGCCGCGACCGGCCGCCCGATCTATCAGCGGGTAAAGGTGATCGACCGGACCGAGCACCCGACGTTGAAGCCGGGCAAGCCGGTGGCCGTGTTCCCCTCCTCGATCGGCGGCCTGAACTACTCGCCCGCCTCGAACGACCCCCGGACGAACTATGTCTTGAACGCAGCGGCCGAGACGGCGGCGGTCGACGTCCAGGCCAAGCTGACGCCGACCGAGAAGAAGCGCAAGTTCACGCTCGGCGACGTCTTCCTCGGGCTCATGAACGGCAACTTCGGAGCGATCCTCCCGGGGTTTCACGACCACGGCTCGATCAGCGCGATCGACGTCAACACCGGCAGGCGCGTCTGGAAGTTCACGACCCCGGAGCCCGAGCGCGGCGGCGTGACGACCACGGACAGCGGGCTCGGCTTCGCGGGCGGCGGTGACGGCGTCCTGCGCGCGTTCGACGTCAAGACCGGGAAGGTGCTATGGACCTTCCAGACGGGCCACCCGATCGCGGCGGGGCCGTCGGTCTATTCGGTCAACGGCAGGGAGTACGTCGCGATCACGTCGGCGGCACGCCCACCTCCTCGAACGGAGGGACGGCGACGCAGCTGCAGGTGTTCGCGCTCGGCGGCTCCCAGGAGCAGTCGACCGCGCAGCGGCTGCCGTCGGCGGTGGAACGGAGCGTGCACGCGACCACAACGGCGGCCCCAAAGGCTCCTCCGCACCGTGCCGCACGGCAGGGCGTCGGCCGGATCGTCACGCAGCAGGGGCTCGTGGTGCGGCCGTGGCAAGCCGAGTCGTCGAACCTCCAGGCCGTCAAAGGCCGTGTCCTGTGGAACGGTGCCCCGGTCGCGGGCGCGCACGTCGTCGTCGACCGGTACGACGTGCCCCGGCCGACGGCGAAGGACGGAAGCTTCCGCTACGACGTGGACAGCACGATCCCGCTGCGCCACGCCGTGCGCGTCGGCGCGCTCGGGGGCGCCACGGTGCACGGCAGGCCGCTCACGCCCGGACAGCAGACGGCGCTTCGGGCCGCCTCCGGTGGATTCAGCGTCGGCTACGCGATCCGCGGCTTGAGTGCGCACACGCAGGAAGACGGCAGCGTCGTCCTCACCGGTCGCGTGAGCGACACCGCCGGCAATGCGCCGCCGCCGGTTCACCTGCTCACCTATCAGCTGAAGGGCACGATCACCGACGCGTCGGGCAAGCCGGTCCAGGGTGCCGTCGTCATCACGCGCACACAAGACCGAGACTTCTGGACGCACTCGTCCCCGAGCGGCGCGAACGGCCGGTACTTCTCGTTCTTCGCCGCGTCGGACGAGACCGCTGCGGACCCGGTGCCGATCAGCGTCGGCGTTGCCGTCGGGAGCATCGCGTACGGCGGGACGCTGGGCATCAACGTGCAGTTCGCGCGACTGAAGAGCGCGACGATGAACATCCAACTCGGCTCGGGCACGACCTACTCGATTCCGCAGCCGACATCGGAAGCCGGAGCTGTGTATTCGGGTCTCGTGGTCGGCGTCAGCGCCGGCCGCAGGGTGGTCAAGCCGCTGGCCGAGCTCGAAGGGTGCGTTCTCGATCAGGCTCCCCGGATCGGTCCGCGGGCGGACGCTGACCTTCTGGCAGAACCTCCGGCAGTCGTTCTCGCACTCTCGGGCGCGGGCCGGCGGCGCGGTCGACCTGAGCTCCTGGCCGGCAGAGCTCGGCGACGCCGTTCCGACAGGCCAGGCGACGCTGAAGATCCCGCGCCGCTGACGTCACTGCCGGTCACGGGCCGCGTAGGCGACGAGCTCCGGCACCGAGTCGCCGCCGCGCGGGATGCCCGCGCCGATCAGTAGAAACCCGTCGGCGAGCGCGGGACATGCGTTCACGCCCGCCCGCATGCGCACCGTCCAGAGCGTCGCGCCGTTGCGGGAGTCGAGCCCGTAGACCGCTCCGTCGAAGGTCGAGACGAAGACGACACCGTCACCCGCGGTCGCGCAACCGAACGGAGGCTTCGGCAGCGGGGTCGTCCACAGGCGCAGGCCGCTCCTTGCGTCCAGTGCGACGACCTCGCCCATCCCGGCCTCGGGGCGTGTCTGCACGAGCGGCGCGTACCCCACGGCGCTACCGCGCGAGCACAGGTCGACGACCGGCACGAAGAGACGCCCGCCCGCGTATGCCATCGCCGTCTCGACGCCGCCGAGCAGACCGGGACAGACGCTCACGAGCCGCCTCGGAAGCGGACCGCGGTCGTTTCGGTGCAGCCCCACCTCCGTCTGCCACGCGCGGCGCCCCGTCGCGGCATCCCAGGCGACCACGAGACCCGCCTTGCCCGCGCCGTAGACGCGCCCCGAAGCGAGGATCGGCGAGAGCTGGAAGTCGTGGTCGCGGATGTCGTGCGGTGTCACCTGGTCGTACCAGGCGAGGTCCCCGCTCTCCGCCTCGAGGGCGAGCAGCGAGTCGGTGAAGAGCGCCGGGCCGGGGAAGGGCCGCCGTTCGGGCGGCGGGGAGTGCCCCCGAATGGAAACGGATTGCCCGTCCCCCAGTAGACGCGTGCGCCGTCGACGCTCGGGGGAGCCCACGTGCCGCCGCCGCCGGCCTCCGCCGGATACCGCCACGGCCGCTTGATCGTCCCGACGCGCCACTCGATCTTCCCTGTCTCGGCGTCGAGCGCATAGAGCGCCCCGCGTGTGCCCGGCACATAGCCGGTCGTTCCGAGATACACCTGTCCGTCGGCCACCGTCGGCGCCGTGTCGACGAAGCTCTCCGATCGCGAGACGAGCCGCCGTTGCCAGAGCACGCGTCCCGTCGCGGTCGAGAGCGCGAACGCCGTCGTATCGGTGGCGCCGAAGACTCGGCCGTCCGCCACCGCGAGACCGTTCGGGCCGGGGCTCGGCGCACGGAAGCGGTGCAGCCAGCGCCGCGCGCCCGTGCGCAGCTCGAGCGCCGCGATGTTGCTCGACATGTCCTGGACGTAGACGACGCCGTCGGCGACGACGGGCGTCGCGGTGAATGCGCCGGACTCTCCCGGCCGGATGGTGAAGCGGTAGCGCCAGACCGGTGCGAGCCGTGTCACGTTGCGACGGCCGATGCCGGCTTCGGGCGCGGCGCGCGTGGAGGCGACGTCGCCGTTCGGAAGCGGCCAGTCGGAGCCGCGGGCCCCGGACCCGCAGGCGCTCGGCACGAGGATCGCCGCCGCGACGAGCCAGAGCAGCAGCGGTAGTGCTCGGTGATCAGCCGACGACGAAGAGCCCTCTGATGACGGAGCGTGACGACACGCGCTCAGTCTCTCAGGCGGCCGTCGTCTCTCACATCGCGGCTGGCCGGAATCGCGTCGTGCGAGTGCATGCCTGCACACACCTCGACTACCTGCCAGCGCCTATCGGCGACGGCGGCAAGCGGGAGTGCAAAACGGCCGCCGGCCGCGATGCCCAGGGCAGGTCTTCGAAGCGACGCTATTCCTGTGTGCATGCGCGCATCGAAGAAGGAGGAGTGATGAACGGGATACACGCGCGCCGGTGGGTCGGCCTGGGAGTGCTCGGAGCCCTGGCTGCGCTCGCGGTCGTACTGCTCGTGCCTGCAGGCGCGCTGGGCCAGCCGAGCGAAGACGTCGGCTGGCCGAACGTGAACGGAACGCTCGACGGGCAGCGATACAGCCCGCTGACCCAGATCGACACGAAGAACGTCAAGCACCTGAAGGTGGCCTGGCGCTTCCGCGTCAAGACGCTCGGCGCGGAGAGCTACCCGGTCGTCGTCGGTCGAACCGCCTACGTGACGACGACGCACGGGATGGTCTACGCGCTCGACGCAGCCTCCGGGAAGAAGCTGTGGTCGTTCAATCCGGGGAAGGAGAAGAACATCGGGCTCGCGGCCTTCGCCGCCGTCCACGGCTTCCCCAACCGCGGCGTCGCCGTCGGCGACGGCCGCGTCTACAGCGTGACTCCGAACGCGCTGCTGCTCGCGCTCGATCAGAAGACCGGGCGTCAGCAATGGAAGACGAGCATCGGCAATCCCCTGTATCTCTCGGAGAGCGCGGCGCCGATCTTCTACAAGGGCATGGTCTTCGTCGGGAGCGCCGGCGGAGAGTCCGGTGCGCGCGGGTTCGAGGCCGCGTACGACGCGAAGACGGGAAAGCAGATCTGGCGGCACTTCACGGTACCCGCCCCGGGCGCGCCCGGCTCCTATCTGAAGAACGGGCATCACGGGGGCGGCGACGTCTGGATGAACCCGACGATCGACCCGAAGGCGGACCGGCTCTACATCGCGACCGGCAACCCCGGCAGCGACCTCGATCCGCGCGTGCGTAAGGGCCGCGACCTCTGGACGAACTCCATCGTGGCGCTCGACCCGAAGACGGGCATGCAGCTCTGGGGCTATCAGCTCGAGCACCACGACGTCTGGGACCTCGATTCGGTCTCGCCGCCGGTCCTCTTCCCGACCAAGTCCGGCCTCGCGGTCGGAGAGGCGAACAAGGGCGGCTTCTGGCACGAGGTAAACGCCGCCACCGGCAAGCGGCTCACCACGCCGGTCCCCTTCGTGTACCAGCACCGCGTCGTCGCGAAGCCGGGCGGTCCGGCGGTGGTGACCTGGCCGGGCCTGACCGGTGGCTCCGAGTGGTCGCCGGTGCCGTTCAGCCCGCAGACCGGGCTCGTCTACGTCTCCGGCGTCAACGCGCCCGCCCTGAACAAGGTGCCGAAGAAGGCGCCGAACTACAAGAAGGGCGAGGACCTCGGCGGCACCTCACAGAACAGCGGTGAGTGGACGAAGAAGCTCCCGAAACAGCTCGTCGGGACAGGCACCTTCACCGCGATCGACGTCAACAACGGCAAGGTCCGCTGGCAGAAGACGGAGCCCGTGGCCATGGTCGGAGGCGCGGTGACGACTGCAGGACGTCTCGTCTTCGTCGGCGTCAGCGGCAAGGGCAACTTCCAGGCGCTCGACGCCAAGACCGGCAAGGTGCTCTGGCAGCAGTCGCTCGGCGGCCGCATCGACGACGCCGCCAGCGTCTACTCGATCAACGGCAAGGAGTACGTGCTGATCGCCTCCGGCGGCACCTCGCTCGGCGGCCCCGGCTGGGGCGGCATCGAGCGACCGACCCCGGCGACCTTCACCGCCTATTCCCTCGGCTAACCGGATCCGCAGCCGCCCCGTCTGCCCTGTGACGGAGCGGGTGGGGCGGCTCGGACGACAGAACGAAAAGAGAATCCATGCGACGCACCACTCTCGCCCTGATCACGGCCGTTGCGATCCTCGCGCTCGCGGCCCCGACATTCGCCGCCACGAGCACCAACACCCTGACCGGCACCGACGGGCCTGGCTTCACGATCTCGATGAACAAGAAGACCGTAAAGGCTGGGACCTACGTGATCACCATCCACGACCGCTCGCCCATCCACAACTTCCACCTGACCGGCCCCGGCATCAACAAGAAGACGAGCGTCCCCGCGGTGGGTACCACGAAGTGGACGGTGAAGCTGAAGAAGGGCACCTACAAGTTCGTCTGCGACCCCCACATCGCGATCATGCACGGGGTGCTGCACGTCACATGAGCCGCGCGAAAGACGCACAATCCGTCGGCGGGCGGCGCTGAACGGAAAGGAATCGACCTATGTCCGTGCAGAAGTTGCCGCCCGAGGCCGAGCAGCGAACGAACGACCGGCTCGAGCAACGGGCGTCCGCGTACGACGCCCTGTACGAGCACTGGGAGCGGAACCAGTGGAACCCGCTCGCCCTCGACCTCGACACCGACGCGCGCAGCTTCCGCGCGCTCAGCGACGGCGAACGCTCCGGGCTGATCTGGATCTTCGCGCACCGCTTCCACGCCGAGTTCAACGTCGCCCGCCTCCTCGCCCCGTTCCTCATGGCCGCCCCGAGCTGGGAGGTCGAGCTCCTGCTCGCCACCCAGACCGCCGACGAGCACCGCCACCTGCAGACCGTCCTCCGCATCTACGACCGCGTCTTCGGCATCACGGGAGGCATCGACGCCGTGCGCGAGGTGGCCGACCGCAACCTGGACGTCGTCGCGGACACCCTGTACCGCCGCCTCGAGGAGCACGTGGCCGTGCTCGCCCGGGACCCCCACCCCGACCTCTTTCTGAAGGCGATCGTCGTCTACCACCTGATCGGAGAGGGCGTCATCGCTCGGACGGCACAGAACCTCGCCGCGCCGATGTACCAACGATTCGGCGACTTTCCCGGCCTCGCCCAGGGACAGCGTTTCGTCGCCCGCGACGAGGCCCGCCACATCGGCATCGGAATCTCCTACTGCCGCGAGCAGATGCGCCGAGACCCGCAGCGAACGCGCCGCCTCGTGGAGGAGGTCATCGAAGAGTTCGCGACGCTCTCCGTCGAGCTGCTGTCCGCCGCGAGCAACGGCATGGCGGCACTCGTCCGCTCGGGCTACGGCGTGGAGCCGGAGGTCTTCTACGGCGAAGCGCAGCGGCTGCTCGAGCTGCGGCTCCGCGCGATCGGATTCCTCGAGGAGGCGCCGAGCGCCTGAGCCGTCGCGACGGATGGATCATGAAGGCTCAAGTCCGGTCGTGGCCGGCGCGGGCGGCCGCCACGGCCTCGCGTTGGCCGAGCTCGGAGCCGAAGGCGAACGCCCGCGCGAAGCCGTCCTCGCCCAGTGTCTGGCGGATCTGGTCCACGAGCTCGGCTTCCGCCCGCCGTAGCGTCGGCCAGGCCCGCAAGCCGATCCGGCGCCGCAGACCTTCGGCAGCGCCGGCCAGCTGCGCGGAGCGCTCAGGGTCACCCTCGGCGAGCACCAGCTGCGCGAATGCGACCAGCGACAGGGTCACGCTGCGCGTGCTGTGGGTCGCAAGCCCCAGGCTCAGTGCCTCGTCCAGCAGCGTCCGCCCCTCCTCCAGCCGGCCACGCATGACTGCCAGCCTGCCCAGCTGGAACCGAGACCAGGCGCTGAGCCAGGCGTAGTCCAGGCGGTCCGTCAGGTCCCGCGCCTCGTTGAGGTGACGGAGGGCGCTGTCCTGGCGCCCGACTTCCGTCTCCAGGTAGCCCACGCTGAGCAGGGCCACAGCCGTCCAGTACGGCTCGTCCTGGCCGCGGAGCTGCTCCAGGCTGCTCGACGCACGCCGCAAGGC
>JBKPBQ010000286.1:0-5431 GCA_046726955.1 Acidobacteriota bacterium | reverse complement strand
GGAGCCGGACCTTCCCGCTACCCGCCCCGCGGACCCCGATACCGTGCGCCTGCTCTCGATCCACAAGGCGAAGGGCCTCGAGGCCCCGATCGTCGCGCTGTACGACAGCGCCGACCGGGCGTTCCTCTCCACGGAGACGGTGCCGCTCTGGGACGAGGGGAAGATCGCCATCGGCTTCCGCGGAGGGTGCCAGCCTCCGGGCTGGGAAGCGCTCGTCAAGAAGGAGGAGGGCCGCGCGCGGGCGGAGATGCGCCGTCTCTTGTACGTTGCGGCGACGCGGGCGCGCGACTGGCTCGTCGTTCCCAAGCCGCCGGCGGACGCGAGCCCCGGCGACTTCTGGCGCGACCTCTCGGGGCGCCTGCCCGGGGCGACCGACGCGGACGTGCGCGTCGTCGACGCGGAGACGATCGCCGCGCCGCCGTCCCCCGCGCGGTCCGACTTCCTGGTCCTCGAGGGCGCGGGCGGCAAGGACGCCGTCGCCGCGCGCTGGGAGTCCGCGCGCCGGCGGCTGCTGGAAGACGCCTCGCATCGTCCGTTCATTCCCGCCTCGGTGACGGAGGCGGCGCCGGCCACGACGCCGACCGATGCGGTGCGCGCGGGCTCGGCCACCGGCCGCGAGTTCGGCCGGCTCGTCCACCAGCTGCTGGAGTGGGTGGCCTTCGGCGACGGAGCGGCGGACAGCGTCCGCAGCATGGCGGAGGTGCTCGCCCCGTCGTTCGGTCTCACTCCGGAGACGGCGCGGCGGGCCGGAGAGCACGCGGCCCGCGCGGTCGCCCTCCCCGTGATCGAGCGCGCGCGCCGCGCGGAGAGGGTGTGGCGGGAGCTGCCCCTCGCCTTCACCGACGAGGGACGGCTCGTCGAGGGAATCGTGGACCTCGTCTTCGAGGAGGACGGCCAGCTCGTGGTCGTGGACTACAAGAGCGACGCCATCGGCGAGGACCACGCGCTGCTGCGGGCGGACGCGCACAAGGAGCAGCTCCGGCTCTACGGCCGCGGCCTCGTGCAGGCGCTCGGCCGTCCCGTGCGCGAGCGGCTCATCCTCTTCACGGCGCTCGGCCGCACGGTCGCCGTCTAGCAGGGTGCTGAAAAGTGTCCTCACGCGGCGCGACGCAGACGGCAGCTTCGCAGAAGTGCTTCACGTGCAGACGCTGATTCCGAGGCGGCGGCGCGCGCGGCTGTCGAAGGCTGCTTTTTCAGCACCCAGCTAGGTGGGTGAGCCCTCGCCCTTCCTGCGCGCGCACTGGCGCCACGTCGCCGTCCTCAACTACGTCGTCGAGCCCGCTGCGCTTTCGCCGCTCGTTCCCAGGGGGACCGAGCTCGACCTCTGGCAGGGTCGAGCGTACGTGAGCCTCGTCGGCTTCCTGTTCCTCGAGACGAGCGTGCTCGGCGTTCCCATCCCCTTCCACCGCAACTTCGAGGAGGTCAACCTCCGCTTCTACGTGCGCCGGCACGCCCCCGACGGCTGGCGGCGTGCCGTCGTGTTCGTGAAGGAGATCGTGCCCCGGACGGCCATCGCCTTCACCGCGCGGGCGCTGTACAACGAGAACTACGTCGCCCTCCCCATGAGCCACGGCCTCGAGTGGGAGGCCGCGGATCCTCGCCGGGTCTCCTCCGTCGCCTATCATTGGCGCGACGAGGGGCGGGAGCTGGGCCTCCGGCTCGCGGCGGGAGGTCCGCTCGCGCTCCCGACGGCCGGAAGCGAGGAGGAGTTCGTCATCGAGCACTACTGGGGATACACGGCACAGCGCGACGGGGGGACGGTGGAGTACAAGGTCGAGCACCCGCCGTGGCGCGTGGCCGCCGCGGCGAGCGCCGAGCTGCAGGGAGACGTCGCCGGCTTCTACGGCCCACCTTTCCTGGAAGCCCTTCGCGTAGCGCCCGTCTCGTCGTTCCTCGCCGAGGGATCGCCGGTCGTCGTGTACTCGGGACGAAGGCTCCCCTGAGGCCGGATGACCTGTCCCGACGGGGGGCCGTGATAGGGTTCTGGCCGGTGGAGAACCCGATAGAGAACCCCTTCTCGTGGTCGGCCTCGCGGCACGACACGTTCGCCACCTGCCGGCGCCGGTACTACTACTCCTACTACGCCGCCCCCGAGGACCCGGAGGTCAAGCGGTTGAAGCGGCTCTCCGCGCTTCCCCTCTGGGCGGGAAGCGTCGTGCACGACGCGATCGAGCGCTTCCTGAAGACGACCGCGGCCATGCCGTCACCGGAGGAGCAGGAGGCCTTGATCCGCGCCACCGTGCACACGGACATGCTCGCGCACTGGCGCGAGAGCGAGAGCGGGCCCGGGCCCGACGCCTTCCGCCTCTTCGAGCACGAGTACGGCACGCCGGTGGACCAGGAGGACAAGCGGCTCGTCGTCAACACCGTCATGCGCTCGCTGCGCGGCTTCTTCCGGAGCGCGACGCTGCGCGAGGCGTTCGCGGTGGGCCGCGAGCGCTGGCTCGCCCTCGAAGACCTCGTGTCCTTCCCGGTGGGCGACGTCGAGGTGTTCCTGCGCATGGACCTCGCCTTCCGCGCCGCGGACGGGCGCGTGGTGATCGTGGACTGGAAGACGGGCCGCGGCGAGGGGCGCTTCAACGAGATCCAGGTGGCGGGCTACGCGCTCTACGCGGCGGCCCAGGGCTGGGTGGGCGACCCCGGGGAGATCGTCACCGAGCTCAACTACCTGGCCATCCCGCGCGCCGTGCGCCGCTCGGTCAACGCGAAGAAGCTGGACCACGCCCGCAACTTCATCGCGAAGAGCGCCCGCAACATGCGCGCGCTCCTCCTCGACCCGGCGGCCAACCGGGGCCGCCTCGAAGACTTCCCCATGATCGACCGCCCGCGGATCTGCCGCCGCTGCAACTTCCGTCGGCTCTGCTTCCCGCGGCCCGCCGAGGTGGCCCAGACGGCGCGGACCGCGACCGCGTGAAGGCGGAGACCCGGATCGGGCTCCTCCTCTCGCTCCTCCTCCTCGCCCTGAACGTCCTCTCCGTGGCGCGGCCTCTCGGCTTCGTGCACAAGCCGAAGCAGGTGAAGGAGCGCGACCACTACCGCTACATCGAGATGGCCCGCGGGGCGGAGGGCCGGCAGGAGCTCACGACGGAGTCCACCTACTGCTGGCGCATCCTCGTCCCCGCGATGGCGCGCGGCCTCGTGCGCCTCGGCCTCGACCTCAACGTCGCCTTCTACCTCCTCACGAACGTCTCGCTCTTCGGCTTCCTCTTCGTCTTCTGGCTCTACCTCGGCGCGCTCGGCTTCGCCCTCCCCGAGCGCGTGGCCGGGCTCGCGCTCGTCGGCCTCACGCAGGGTGCGGTCCGCTGGTACGAGTACCAGTACTGGATGACCGACCCCCTCTGCCTCTTCCTGATCATGCTGGCCCTGCTCCTGATCGAGCGGGGATGGACGGCCGCCCTCCACGTCCCCAGCATCCTCGCCGCCTTCGTGCGCGAGAACTACGCGGCCGTCTATCCCTACTACTTCCTGCGGATGATCCGCGCGGGCCGCCCCTTCCCTTCAGCACTCGCGCGCACGGTGGCGGTGGCCGCGCTGCCCATGGCCATTCTCGTGGGCCTGCGCGTCCTCATCCAGTGCTATCCCAAGGACGACATCCTCGAGTCGATCCAGGAGACGCTGGGCTTCCGCTGGCGCCACCGCGACGACAACCAGCCCTACGTCCTCACCGTGGGATCGCTGGGCGTCCTCTTTCCCTTGCTCCTCCTCTGGCCGGCGCGGCTCCTAAGCTGGATCCGCGACCACTACGACGAGGTCGCGTACGTGGCGTTCTTCTATGGCGTGCTCATGATCGCGAACAACACGGAGCGTGAGCTGGCCTACACGCTGCCCGCGGTAGTGCCCGCCGCGCTGCGGAACCTGCGGGCCTTCGTCGCGGAGACGGGCTTCTCGGCGGCGCTGGTGCTCTCGCTCGCCGTCCTGCTCCAGGCCTTCTTCTTCGCCGAGCAGCGCTTCCTGGAGATCGGAATGAGCATGTACCAGCCCACGAACCTGCTCGTGGTGGCGGTGATGGCGGCGTTCTGGATCGCCGCGCAGGCGGCCGTGCTCGCCCGCAGGAACCGGGTCAGGCCGGCGGCGGCGTCCTGACCGCTCCCGCGAGAAGACGCGCCCGGAGCCACAGCAGGTTCAAGGCGCCGCCCACGATCTCGCGGAGCCCCATCTTGCTCTTGCCGGCACGCCGCTCCGTGAAGCAGATCGGCACCTCCCGCACGCGCGAGGCGGGCCGCCGCACCGTCCAGTAGAGCAGCTCCACCAGGTACGAGTAGCCCTGCGAGTGGAGCTCGTCCCAGGGGATCGACTCCACGGCGGCCCGGCGGTAGGCCCGAAATCCCGACGTGCAGTCGCTCGCGGGAAGCGCGAAGAGCACGCGGACGAAGGCGTTGGCGCTCGCGCTCAGCAGCCGGCGGTGCAGCGGCCAGGCCCGCAGCTCCCCGCCCTCGACGTAGCGCGAGCCGATCACGAGGTCCGCCTCCCCGAGGGCGTCGAGCAGGCGCGGGATCGTCGCCGGGTCGTGCGAGAAGTCCACGTCCATGGTGAGGACGGCCGAAGCGCCCTGGCGGAGCGCCTCGCGAAAGCCGTCGGTGAGTGCCTCTCCGTAGCCTCGCCGCCCGCTCCGGTGCAGCACGGCGAGATCCGATCGCCCGTCGGCGAGCACGTCGGCGATGCGGCCCGTGCCGTCCGGCGAGGCGTCGTCCACCACGAGCACGTCGAGGGGCAGGCCCAGGTCGCGCACGGCGGCGACCAGCCGCTCCAGGTTGGGCGCCTCGTTGTAGGTGGGCAGGACGAGGCAGGCGCGCATGGGGAGGCGGTAGTCTAGCAGGGCGCTGAAAAAGCACCCTTGAACAACCGGCAGCGACCGAGTGAGCGGAAACCTTGACAGTCCTCGGGGAAATCCCCTACGGTAGTTCGTAGCGCCCCATCCCTCCTTCGAGTGCGCGGAAGGACGCGTGTCATGACGACTCGGCGTGAGCTTCTGGTGATGGGATCGATCGCGGGGGTGGGCCTGCTGCTTCCAAAGGCGGCGCAAGCCGCGGTTCGACGGGCGCAAACCATGGAAGCTGCAGAGGATGGGCTGCTCCCGACACGCGAGCAGCTCGTGGCTCAGTTGAATACGTCTTTCGTGGTGCAGCGCGAGGACGCGCGGCCCGTGAGGCTCGTGCTCGTGGAAGTCGCCGACCCGGCGCTCGCCGGTCGAAGGCGCCATCCCGGCGCCTTCCGCGCCGTCTTCCGCGGTCCCCGCCGTGCCCCTCTGGGCCAGGACACCTACGCGGTGACCAACGACGCGCTCGGCGAGTTCCCGCTCTTCCTCGTGCCCGTGGGCCGCGCGGAGGGCGCTACTCCGCTCTACGAGGCGGCTTTCAACCGCCTCTGACGCGACCCCTCAGTTGAAGACGGCCTCGTAGCACATTCCTCCGTCCCGAGGCCCGACCGGGAC
>JBKPBQ010000285.1:0-5905 GCA_046726955.1 Acidobacteriota bacterium | reverse complement strand
CGTGAGGCCGAGCCAGTTCGTCTCCGGGTTCACCTTGGTGAAGAGCGCGGTGTAGCCCGCCGATACCTTCTCGTGCGCGCTCATCCTCCCCGGCTTGACCTGCTCGCGGTTGATCACGAGGACCGGGGGCGGGCTATCCTCGGCGGACTGCGCGAGCGCGGGGACGGGAGCCGCCGCCAGCAGTCCGATTAGTGAAAGAAGGGTGCGACGCATGGGGCCTCCTTGGTTCGCTGCGATTGCGGCACCCGAGGCTCAGACCTCGTTGCCAGGTGCCCTTGCGGTGGATCGGTAACGGGGGATTTGCCGCTACGCTACGCGCGGCAGGGGGCCCTGTCAATGGCGGAATGCGAGCGAGGAGCTCGCCGTCCTGCTAGCTAGGATGCGCCGAGCCCGCGATAGTCGCGCACGAGCGGGGCGGCGACGGCCACGGCAGCCGCGGCGAGGATCGTGACGAGGCCACCCGAGACGACCGACACGGTCACACCAGCGGCGGCGGAGGCGAAGAGCGAGGCCACGAAGCCGGCCTCGAGCTCGCCGAGCTGCGGGCCGCCCAGGAAGAAGATCATGTTGACGGCAGTCATCCGTCCCCTGAGGGCGTCGGGCGTGACGAGCTGGCGCAGCGTCTGGCGGATCACGGTGGAGACGACGTCGGCGAGGCCCGTGCCCGCGAGAGCGAGGAAGGTCAGCAGGAAGCTCCGCGAGAGGCCGTAGACGACGGTCGCCACCCCGTAGGCCGCGACCGACCAGAGCAGCACGACACCCTGCTTGCGCGGCAGCGGCAGGACGCTCGTGTAGATCGACCCGAGAAGCGCGCCCACGGCAGGGGCGGCGGCGAGGGCACCGTAGCCTCGCGGTCCGACGTGCAGCACCTGGTCGGCCACGATGGGCAGCAGCGACATCGCTCCCGAGAAGAACGTGGCTACGAAGTCGAGCCCCATGGTCCAGACCATGATCGGGGTCGTGAAGACGAACCGGAGGCCCGAGCGCAGCGCGGCGAGAGGCGGCTCGTGCGGTGTCTCGCCCCGCTCCGCCCGTCCGTCCGCGCGCATCGTGGCGAGCGCGCCGAGCACGAACAGGAACGACAGGGCGTTGATCAAGTAGAGGAGGCCCAGCGACGCGGTCTCGGGGACGGCCGAAGGCGTGCCGTGGCCGGGAGCGGGCAAGGCGCTCGTTCCCGCGATCAGCAGGCCGGCGAGGCCAGGGCCCGCGATCGTCGCGGCCTGGAACATCGTGAGGTTGAGGGCGAGCGCTCCGGGAAGATCGGCGGGCGGGACGAGGCGGGCCACGAGGGCCTGCCGCGCCGGGTTGTCGAAGGCGACGGCCGCCGCCTGAACGGCGTTCAGCAGGTAGATCGCGGCCACGCTGTCGCGGCGCATCCAGGCAAGGGCCGCGAGCGCCACCGAGACGACCGTCATCGCCGACTGCGAGACGAACATCACCTTCTTGCGGTCCGAGCGGTCCGCGACGACCCCGCCCCACATCGAGAACACGATGATGGGCAGGACGCGCGTGAGGCCCACGAAGCCCAGCGCGAGCGCGGAGCGCGTGAGCAGGTAGATGTGCCAGTTGATGGCCACCACCTGCATCTGCGAGCCGGTCTGGGAAAGGAGCTGCGCCAGCCAGAGGCGTCGGAAGTCCGGATGGCGGAGGGCCAGGTAGGGGCGGTTGCTCAGGACACCCCATTGTCGCACGCGGCCGCGCGGCAGACGGTCGGATCAGGGCGCGGGATCGATCACGGTAAAGAGAGCCTCCGACGACTCGTGGCCGGCGGCCGGCTGTGACCCGTCGTCGTCGAAGACGACCACGAGCGCGCCCGAGGGCTCGACGGCCAGGCCTTTCGGCCGCGCGCGGAACTCGCGAAGCGGCGTGCCGAGCGAGAGCGACGCCAGGTTCGGAACACCGAGGAGGACGCTGGCGGGGACGCGGAAGAGGTGGCCCGAGGGCTCGTCCGGCGTCGTCCCGTCGTCGCGCGTCAGCACGAGGAAGCTGTCGCCGCCCGCGTCGAGCTGGAGGTCCGAGAGCGTTTCCGTCTGGTCGGCGACCGTCTCTGCCGTGGAGAGCCGGACGACCGCCTCCGGAGCCCCGACCCGACCCTCCGCGAGCGGACACCGCGCGACGAGGCCGACGCCGCGCCGCGCCTCGTGCGGCGCCACGCCGTCCCGGATGCCCAGCAGCACCTTCGTCCCCGTTCTGTCCACGGCGACCGCATCGACGCCCGACAGGGGTTGGCCCGCGACGTCGCGCACCCCCGATTCGAGCGCGGCTTCGTCGAGACCGACGACGGCCGCCTCCGGGAGGGAGGACGCGCCGTACGAGAACCGCAGCAGCCGGCGGTAGCGCGCGTCCGGATGGTCGAAGGCGGTGACGGCGAGGAAGTCGCCGCTCGGAAGCCGAGTCATTCCTTCGAGCCTCGCGACCTCGATCCCTGGTTGCAGCCGGAGCGACTCGTGAGCCTCCCCGTGCGGGCGCCTGAGCCCCGTCGCGCCGAGCTCGTAACGGTAGAGGGTCGCGTCGGCGTCGGAGAGCACGAGGACGCGGCGGGTGACGGGATCGAAGGACGCCGCCGAAGGCTCGAAGCTCCGGCCGACGAACCGCGCGTACGGAGCGGAGGGCCGGGCAGCGGTCGGAGCCGCCGAAAGGAGGTTGAGCGCGCCCCATCCCCAGAACGCCACGAGCGCGGCGCGCAGTGTGCATTTCGTCACAAGACCTCCCGGTCGCGGAGCCCCTCCCTGCTCGACGAACCCGGAGGCCCGTCAGCCTCGGCACATGGAGGGTGCAACGCCGATGCCATGCGCGTCGTCGCCGCAACCCTCGCTACGACGCATGTCCGCGGCCGACAGTGTTACGTCGCCGGTAAGGGATTACTCGCTCCGGAAAGAGCGCCTCGCTCACCGGCGACGACTGTGCGCGCCGTCACGGTCTGACCCGTTGCAGCTCGTAGTCGGGGCCCGCGTAGACGAGCGGGCCCAGGCCGCGCAGCTCCGAGGCGGTGGTCTCGGACGCGTTCTCGGGCTTCACCGGGGCGAGCACGTACGACACCCGGTAGCGCTGCAGGATCTCCCGCCGCTCGTCCGCGGAGACGCCGCGCTCGAAGAACCGCTCGACCGCGCGCAGCCTGTCCGCGTGATCGGGCGCGAACGGCAGCTCCATCGGAAAGGCGACGACCCGGCCTCCGAACGCGGGGACGTACCAGCAGGTGTCCGGATCGGTCATCACGACGTCGTCGCGGCCGACGTCGTTTGCGAGGAAGCCGAGCCAGTAGAGATCGCCGCGCCACGACTCGATCACGGTGGGCGTCACCGCGCCCGACCACGCCACCCCGACGAGGAGCAGCACGAGCCCCGCCGCGAACGCCGGACGCGCGCTCCGCGCCCCCGGCCGCCGGGCCACGTGCTCCTCGAGCGACAGCGCCACGTCGGCGAGGACGACCTGCAGCATCAGCACGGCGTGGGAGAGCAGCCGGCCGTAGCTCGACGCGCCGGAGAGCCCACCGAACACCACGAGGAGGCCGAGACCCACGGCGAGGAGCGCCACGGCGTCGCGCGGATTCCTCCGCAGCCGCACGACGAGGAACGGCACGCCGAGGAGGGCGGGAGCAATCCTCGGGAGGGGATGGTCGTACATCGCTTCGTTCCCACGATGGACGAGCGCCGTCTGCCGGAACCACAGGTCGGCCACGGGAAAGTAGGGCCAGAGGAGCGCGAGCGCGGGGCCGGCGGCGAGCGCGGCGCCGAGCGTCAGCCAGTGCCGCAGCGGCCGGCGCGCGTCGAGCGAGCAGGCGATCGTTCCGAGCGCGAGGAAGAGGCCGTTCACCGGATGCACGATCCAGAGGAGGGCCCCCGCGGGCACCACGAAGACGGGCCAGAACCGGCGGTCGTGGTCGAGCGCCCAGCGGAACGCCGCGAGCGTGAAGAGCGCCACGACCGCGGCGAAGGTCGAGGGATAGGGCAGGACGAAGACGAGGCTGCGCAGGTGGAAGAAGCTGCTGAACAGCCAGGGATCGGGACCCCAGAGGAAGAGGACGAAGAGAAGCGCGTAGATCGCGGCCGGGGGCCGGCGCAGCCACGTCGAGACGAAGGCGTAGAGGGCGGCGAGGAAGAGGACGAGGTTCACGAGGCCCTGGAGGAGCAGGACCTCGTAGGCGGGAAGGTCCGTCACGCGGGCCACGAGGCCGAGAGCCAGCGTGTACGGGGACACGAACGCGAAGGCGCCCTCCCCGCCGAAGAGCGGATGGCTCGGGTGCCAGGGGCTGACCGCGAGCTCCCCCACCGTGGCGACGTAGATCCAGAAGTCGCCCTGCCAGGCATCGGTCCACAGGTGCTGCAGCACGAGCGCGACGATCGCGCCGCCCAGCACGAGGTACCGGCCCGGCCCCGTCCACCATTCCCGGCGAACGGCCATCGCCTGCGAGCCGTGGATGTCCAAGGATCCGTCCGATCGTATCTCACGGCGACGACGCCGCCATGACGGAGGCGGCGCGATTGTTCGACGCGGGGCGATCGTCTATCGTTGGCCCCGCATGCTCCCGGGACACCGGCGCGCCGCTTGACCGCGTCGCTCGCCCGCCGCCTCGGCCTCTTCGACGCGACGATGCTCGTCATGGGCGGCATCGTGGGGTCCGGCATCTTCATCAATCCGTACGTGGTGGCGCGGCAGGTGGGGACGCCCTTCCTCATCCTCGGGGCTTGGCTCGTGGGGGGGATGCTCGCGATGGCGGGGGCGTTCGTCTACGCCGAGCTCGCGTCGCTGCGGCCGGAGGTCGGCGGCCAGTACGCGTTCCTCCGCGAGGCCTTCCATCCGGGTGTCGCCTTCGTTTACGGCTGGTGCCTGCTCCTCGTGACCCAGAGCGGCGGCATGGCCGCGGTCGCGATCACGAGCGCGCGCTACCTGCTCGAGCTCGTCCCGGTGCCGGTGTCGGAAGGCCTCGCCGCCTTCCTGATACTGGCCGTCCTGACCGTCATCAACTGCTTCGGCGTGAAGTCCGGCAGCAACGTCCAGAGCGTGCTGATGGTCCTGAAGATCGGAGCCATCACGGCTCTCGTGGTGTGCGGCTTTCTCTTCGCGGAGCCGGCGCCGTTTCGCTTCACGCCGCTCCTCGATCGTCCGGTCTCCTTCGGCCTCCTCACGGCCTTCGGGGCCGCGCTCATCCCCGTCATGTTCGCGTACGGGGGATGGCAGACGTCGGGCTTCGTGGCGGGCGAGCTGAAGCATCCCGAGCGCGACATGCCGCGCGGCCTGATGCTCGGTGTCGCCGGTGTCGTCGTCCTCTACGTCGTGGTGAACCTCGTCTGCCTGCGCGTGCTCGGGGCGGAGGGTCTCGCCGCGAGCACGACCCCCGCGTCGGACGTGATGCGCCGCGCCCTCGGCGAGCGCGGAGCGCGGCTGCTCGCCGTGGGGATCGCGATCTCGACGTTCGGCTTCCTGAGCCAGGGGATCCTGACCGCGCCGCGTGTCTACTACGCGATGGCCCGCGACGGCCTCTTCCTGAAGGCGGTTGGTTGGCTGCACCCGCGGTCGCGCGTGCCGGTGGTGGCGATCGTGATCCAGGGACTCGCGGCCGTCGTCATCGCCCTCTCCGGACGCTACGAGCAGATCCTGAACTACGTCGTCTCGGTGGACTTCATCGCCTTTGGATTGACCGGCGCCGCGCTCTTCGTCTTCCGGCGGCGCGGCGAGGCGGGGACGTTCCGCACTCCCGGCCATCCCTGGACAACGGCATTCTTCGTGGCTGGCTGCTGGCTCGTGGTCCTGAACACGATCTACCGCTATCCCACGAACACCGTGATCGGGTTCCTGATCCTGGCCAGCGGCGTCATCGCGTATCTTCTCTGGATGCGCATCCCGGGCGGCCGCTGATGCAGGGACTGTCTCTTATACACATCTCCGAGCCCACGAGACGCCTAAC
>JBKPBQ010000284.1:0-14254 GCA_046726955.1 Acidobacteriota bacterium | reverse complement strand
GGTGATGGTGGGCGCCTGCGTGTCGTTCACCGTCACGCTCAGGCTGCAGCTGTCCTCGGACTGCGTCTGGCAGGCGACCGGTGTCGTGCCCACCGGGAAGAACGAACCCGTCGGCGGGGTGCAGGTGACCGTCCCGCAGGTCCCGGCCAGCGTGGGAGCGGCGAACGACGCGACGGCGCCGCACTGGTTCGGGTCGTTCCCCTTCGTCACGTTGCCCGCACAGGTGACGGTGCAGGGGCTGATGATCTTCATCGCTCCGAAGGCCATGACGATCCCCACGCCCGAGTCGCGATCGAAGCCCGCGGCCTCGATGTCGAGGGCCGAGGCGTTCAAGGCGGTCCGGATCTGGGCGGGCGTGGGCGCCGGCGTGAACGATCGCATCAAGGCGGCGATCGCCGCCGCGTGCGGCGCCGCCGCCGAGGTGCCGAAGAACGGGTTGAACCCCGCGCTCGACGCCGAGGACGAGTTCCCGTCGGCCGCCGTGATGTCCGGCTTCTGGAGCACGATCCCGCCGGTGGAGCTGAAGTTCCCGGGCGTGAACGGATTGCCCGCCGGGTCGAAGAACATGCGGCGCGGACCGTCGGAGCTGAAGGTCTCGACCGGGTTGGTAGCACCTCCGGTGAACGCGCCCACGGAGTTCGCGACGTCCGTCGCGGCGACGCTGAAGGCGTTGGCCGCGCCCGAGGCGTTGTGTCCGCGCACGTTGCCGTTCGTGGCGATGGTGAGCACCGCGCGCCCGGTGTCGAGGTGCAGGAAGCGGTTCGCGGCCGCGTTCGCCCTCACGATGACGATGCGCTCGCCCACGTTCAGGGTTCCCGTCGACTCGTAGGGGTTCTGGCTCCCCGTCTGGGAGTTCGTGCTCGACCGGAGGACGGACGTTCCGGTGGAATTGAGGATGTAGAGGTCGTAGTCGTTGCCCGAGGCGCCGAGGGGATCGGCCCAGAACAGGTCCACGCGGCGCTGGCTCCCTCCCGCGGCAACCGTGTCGAAGTTCGAGGCTCCGAAGCTGTGGATGCGGCCGGAGCCGGGCACGGGCGCCGCCACCGCCCCGCCGTCCGCGAAGTCGCCCTCCCACGTGCCGGCCGTGCCGTCGTTCAGGTTCCCGGAGTTGCGGGCCGACGAGAAGTACAGGATTCCGGCGGCGGAGACCGTGTTCACGGCCTGGGCGATGGGGCCGTCCTGGAAGGGCGACTCGTTGAAGTACGTCACGTCGTCGACGATCACCGTGGCCCCCGCGGCCTGCAGGGCGAGGATGTTCGCGGCGAACTGCGCTGGGCCGCCGTTGGCGGTGGCGAAGGCGAGGGCGGCTCCGGGCGCGAGGTCGGCGACGATCTCCATCATCGCCGTGCCCTCGCCCGTGCACGGGCTCGTACCGGTCGAGCCGCAGGTGTTGATCCCGGACGCCACGACGTTGACGGCGCCGATGTCGAGCGAAGCCTGCGCGCCCGCGAGGTTGTCCTCGCTGTCCGAGAGGACGCCGACGGTGATCCCCGCCCCCGTTACCCCGAACAGCGTCCGGGTCGCGGCGGCCCGGTGTCGGGCGTCGCCCTGGCCCGTCACGCTGCCGGTGTTCGTCATCATCTCCGCCGCCCGCTCCACGAGGGCCACGTCGGGATCGGCGGCCAGGGCCTCGACCCTCTCGAGGGGCAGCCAGGCGCGGATCGAGGCGAACAGGGGGGAAGCGTTCACGACCGTGCCTCCGAGGTCCTCGATCGAGCGCTGGAGGCGCGTGACGGGGCGCGCACGCAGCCCCGCCGACGGCTCTGGGGTTCTCCGGACGGCGACGTCCACGAGCACGCGGCCGTCGACGAGCTCGACTTCGGCTTTCATGTCGGGCGCCGCGAGGCGCAGCGCGGTCGGGTGCAGCGCGTAGATGAGCTGGGAATCCATCTTCCTCTGCGCCGGGGTGCGTGCGGCCTTCTGCTGCTCGAGGGCGATGATCTGCCGGCGGGCGGCGTCGCCCACCTCCTCGGCGAACACCCGCGGAGACGCGGTGAGGGCGCCCGCGACGAGCGCCACGAGAGGCCAGCAACCGTGGAATCCAGGCTTCCTCATGTGTCCCCCGATAAATGAAGGCCACCGCTTCGCGGCATCGACGGTCCGTTAGGGCTGGCGGCAGTTCAGGCTAGCGGCTCGGCTCAGTCACTCGGCTCGATCCGGTCTGACGGCTCGAACTGGGCAGACGGCTCGGCTCGGCTCGGCCTGACGGCCGGCTGGAGGGGGGCAGTATCGTCAGGTGCGCCAAAGCCTATTCGCCTTGGCCCGCGCAGGCAAGCGAAATCGACGTCAACCGATCCGGTGCGTGGGCAGCCCAGGGGGCGGTCGGCGGACGGTCAGCGGATCCGTTGCCGCTGCGCGACGGGCTTGGAGCCGCTCGCGAAGTGGAACTGGAAGCCGCCTTCCTGGCTCCACCCGACGTCGAGCCGGACCATCTCGGATCCCGGCACGAGCAGCCGCAGCCCCGCCCCCACTCCCGCCCGCGCGCGCTTCAGCGCGAGATCCGGCGCGTCGCTCCACGCGATTCCAGCGTCCGTGAAGACCGCGAAGTCGAGCCCCATGCGCAGGGCGAACTTCCAGATGTCCCACCGCTGGACGGGGAGGAGGTTCACGGAGTACTCGATCGTCCCCAGGAGCTGGTTCTTGCCGTAGAGCCGCCGCCCGAGGTCGTCGATGGAGTACCCGCGGATGGAGTTGGCCCCGCCGAGACGGTAGATGAGGTAGTCGGGCAGGTCCACACCCACGGTGCCCGTCTGGAGCGAGGTGAGCGAGCTCAGCAGGACGCGCTGGCTCCCCCCCACCGGAAACCAGCGGCGGAGGTCGAGATTCATGGTCAGGAAATCCGCGTCGCCGCCCGTGTACCAGAGCTCCAGCTCGTTCTGCCAGCCGTGGCGCGGGAAGCGCCAGGAGTCGCGCGTGTCCCAGCCGACGGAGGCGCCCAGGCGCGGGAGCACGTCCTCGTCGTCGGGGTCGAGCGTCTTGCCGTCCACGTCGCTCTTCATCCGGAAGAGCGAGAACTTGCCGGCCAGACGCCCGTGCTTCCCGAAGTACGTGCCGACGGACGGCGTGAACTCGTAGCTCGTCTCCTTGAAGTCGTTCAAGGTATCCGTCCGGTTGAGGCGGGCGCCGTAGAAGTCGAGCGAGAGGTGGTTGCCCGTGATCCAGGGCCAGGTGAGCCGGATCGAGTACTGCTTGGCGCCCCCGAAGTACGCGCGGGCGCCGACCGAGATCGCCTGGCCCTTCAGGTTGAGGGCCGAGAGCTTCGGGCCTGCCGAGAAGCCGTCCTGCTCCGTGTAGGAAAAGCCCACCCAGGGAATCCAGGCCGGCATCTCCTTGAAGCGGTAGACCAGGCGAATGCCCGCTCCGTCCGGCGCCGCCTCCACCTGGATCTGCGCGAAGATCGACAGGTTGTCCAGGCGCTGCACGTCGGCCTCGACGCTCTCGAGCCGCAGCGGCTCCCCCACCGCCGTCTCGATCTCCCGCCGGATCACGTGCTCCCGGGTCGTCTCGTGGCCGACGACGTCGATCGCGGCGACGTTCTTCCCGACGTAGGGTGCGAGGCCGTCGAGCGCGCCGGCGGTGTCGGCGGCCGCCTCGCCGGCGGCGAGCGCGAGCGGCGCGAGCACGCCCAGAGAGAGCGCGAGAAGGCCCCGCCGCCTCAACCCGAGACGGGCTCGCCGCGGCGCGCGGGGATGAGGCCGAAGGCCTTCATCTTGCGGTAGAGGTTCGATCGCTCCACCTGCAGCGCCTCTGCCGTGCGGCTCATGTTCCCGCCGCACTCCTGGTACTTGCTCCAGATGTAGCGCTTCTCGAAGTCGTCGCGGGCCGCGCTCAGGGACGGGAAGTCGCCGACGGCCGCGCCCGGCGCCAGGGCAGCCGCCGCGCCGGCCGAGGCCGGCGGACCGCTCGCGGAAGCGGGGAGATCGCGCACCTCGATCCGCTCGCCCGGAGTCATGATGAGCAGCCGCTCGATGACGTTCCGGAGCTCCCGCACGTTGCCCGGCCAGGACAGGTGCGAGAGCCGCTCCATCACCTCCGGCGAGATCTCCTTCGGCCGGCGCCCGTACTCGGCGGAGAGCGTCGTCATGAAGTGGCGGGCGAGGAGAGGCACGTCCTGCCGCCTCTCGCGCAGCGGCGGGACGAAGAAGGGAATGACGTTGAGCCGGAAGAAGAGGTCCTCGCGGAAGGTCCCGCGGCGAATTTGCTCCTGGAGGTCCTTGTTCGTGGCCGCGATCACCCGGACGTCCACCGTCACCGCGCCCGTCCCCCCCACCGGCTCCACCTTCTGCTCCTGGAGCACGCGCAGGACCTTGGCCTGCGTCTTGAGCGTCATGTCGGCGATCTCGTCCAGGAAGAGCGTGCCCCCGTCCGCGAGCTCGAACTTCCCCTTCTTGGCGCTGAGGGCGCCCGTGAAGGCGCCGCGGGTGTGGCCGAACAGCTCGCTCTCGATCAGGTCCTCGGGGATGGCCGCGCAGTTGACCTCGACGAACGGCCCGCTCGCGCGGAGGCTGCGCGCGTGGATGGAGCGGGCCACGAGCTCCTTGCCGGTGCCGTTCTCGCCGAAGATGAGGGCCCGCCCGTTCGTGGGGGCGGCCTGCGCGATCTCCGCGCGCAGCCGCTCGAGGGGCGCGCTCTCTCCCACCATCACGTGGCGCTGCTCGACCTGCTCCTTGAGCGAGCGGTTCTCCGTCTCCAGCCGCCGCTGGCGGAGGGCGTTTCGGACCACGAGCAGCGTCTTCTCCAGGGAGAGCGGCTTCTCCACGAAGTCCTGGGCGCCCATGCGCACCGCGCGCACCGCGGTCTCGATGTTGCCGTGGCCGGAGATGACGACGACGGGGAGGTCCGGGTCGAGCGTGCGCACGCGGGACAGCGTCTCGAGCCCGTCCATCTTCGGCATCCAGACGTCGAGGAGCAGGAGGTCGTAGCGCTTGGCCTCGAGGGCCAGCAGGCAGGCCTCGCCGCTCTCCACCGCCTGCACCGCGTAGCCCTCGTCGCCGAGGATGCCGGCCAGGGACGCCCGCACGCCGCTCTCGTCGTCCACGATCAGGATCGATTCGCGCATCACGCTCCTCGCACTGCCACCGGTGTCCTCGGGAACGCGGGCTCGGGCTCCGCCAGGAGCTCCACCACGAAGCGCGCTCCCCGCGGCTGGTTCGCCTCCACCCGGATCAGCCCGTGGTGCTCCTGGACGATCCGGCTGACGATGGCGAGGCCGAGCCCGCTTCCCCGCCGCTTCGTCGAGAAGTTCGGGACGAACAGCCGGTCGCGATCCGCGTCGGCGACTCCCGGGCCGTCGTCGGAGACGGCAAGCCGCACGCGCGACTGCCCGCGGTCGAGCTCGGTCGCGATGGTGACGTGGCCCTTCTTCTCCGTGGCGGAGATCGCGTTGTCCACGAGGTTGATGACGACCCGCTTCATCTGGTCGGCGTCCAGGCGGAGGAGGGGAAGGTCCTCGCCGAGCCGCCGCTCGATCGTCACGCCCGTGAACAGGCCGTCGTAGAGCGAGAGAGCCTGCTCGATCACGTCGTTGAGCGAGGTGGGGGCGAGGTTGGCCGCGGGCAGCCGCGCGAACTGCGCGAACTCGTCCACGAGGTTCTTGAGCGCCTCCACCTCGTCCACGATCGCGCGCGTGCACTCGCTGAGGATCCGCTCGAACTCCGGATCCGACTTCAGGAAGGCCTTGCGCACCCGCTGCGCCGAGAGCTGGATGGGGGTGAGCGGGTTCTTGATCTCGTGGGCGAGCTTGCGCGCCACCTCGCCCCAGGCCGCGACCTTCTGCGCGCGCATGAGGGTCGTGAGGTCGTCGACGACGACGACCGCCCCCGGCGCGGAGCCGAGCGTGCCCGGCAGCGGCACCACCGTGACCGCGAGGTGGCGATTGCGGTCGCGAGCCCCGACGATGACCTCGCGCTCCTGGCGCGTCACGCGTCCGGACAGCAGCCGCTCCGTGAGCTCGCGGATCTCCTCGAGGCCGCCGGCGTCGAGAGCCTGGGAGAGCGGCCGCCCCACCGCGGACGCGTCCACGTCCAGGAGGCGGCAGGCGGCGGCGTTGACCGCGGTGATGGTGCCCTCGCTGTCCGCCACGAGCACGCCCGTGCCCACCGTCTCCAGCACCGTCTCCGTGAGGCGGCGCCGCTCCTCCAGCTCCTGGTTCTTGCGCACGAGCCCCGCGCGGTTGAACTCCACCTCCTCCTCGCTCCGGGCCAGCCGCTCGGACATGCGGTTGAACGACGCAATGAGCGCGGCGAACTCGTCGCTTCCCGAGGGGAAGCTCACGCGGACTCCCCGCTCCCCCGCCGCGATCCGCTCCGCGCCCTCGGCGACGAGCCGGAGCGGCGTCGTGATCCGCCGCGCGAGGTAGAGCGAGAGCCAGACCGCGCCGAAGAGGATGAGGAGGGCGGGAAACAGGTAGAGCGACAGGTAGACGGCCTTGATGGGATCGCGCAGGCTCTCCGACTGTCGGAACTTCGCGTAGCGCTCCTGGACCTCGCGCGCTTCGGCCGCGATCGCGCCCGGCAGGAAGCTCGAGACCACGACCACCCCCCGCACCGCGCGGTCGCCGCCGCGCACGGGGACGGCGATCCTCACGAGCTCTCCTCCGGCGAAGGGCACGGTGACGCTGCCCTCGCGCCCTTCGAGCGCGGCCTCGGCCAGGGCGTCGGCCGACGCGGGGTCCACGGCCGCGGGCGGAAGCTGCGGGTCCATCACGGCGAGCAGCTCCCCCTGCTTGTCGTAGACGTTGACGATGTCGAGATCGAGCTCGCGGGCCCGCACTTCCACGAGCCGGCGCAGGCGCGCCTGGTCGGCGCCGCCGAGCAGGCCGCGGGCTTCGAGCTCGCGGGCGAGGGCGCGCGCGTGGATGCGCGTCGTGCCTCCCACGTTCCCCCGCAGCGCCGTGCCCAGGGCCTGCGAGGAGGAGAGCATGCGCTCGACGTCCACGTTGAACCACCGGTCGACGGTCTGCTGGATGAGGTCGCTCCCCACGACGATCAGGAGGAGCGACGGCGCCGCGGCCATCAGCAGGAAGACGAGCACGAGCTGCATGCGCAGCCGCGCCCCGAGGACGCCGCGGCGGCGCTCGAGCAGCACGCGGACGAGGTTCCGGCCGAGGACGAAGACGAGGACCAGGATGAGCGTGAGGTTGAGGACGGTGAGGCCGTAGAGCAGGACCGAGGCGAGGAAGTCGGGCGAGAAGTCCCGGCTCTTGCGGAGGAGGACCTCCAGGGCCACGAACACGGCGAGGACGCCCCCCGTCGTCAGGAGGACGAGCTTCAAGTTGTTTCGGAACTTCTCCCTGGCCATCCTCGGGTCCGGGTGCCGGGCGGGCCCCTCGACACGCCAACGGCACCATGAGACGCTAGTAGCGCATTGTAGCTTGGGAGCCACACTGCGTAGCCTGCTGTCGGCGAGGAAGATCCGCGTCGGCTTGTGGCGGGGGACCTTGGGGGCCATGGGCGGCCTGCTCCTGGCGCCTCCCCTGGCCACCGCCGCGGACGGGCCTCCCGTCGTCCTGGCCCTGGTCATCGACACCTCGGGCAGCCTCGGGCGACAGGACCTCGAGGCGGCCCGGGAGCTGACGGTGGGCGTCCTCGCGGCCCTCCCGGCCGGCAGCCAGGCCGCGGTCTTCTCGTTCGACGACCAGTCGCAGCTCGTCCTCGACCGCACCTCCGACGCCGCGGCGGTGAAGAAGGCGGTGGATGGCCTCGCCAAGGCGGGGAGCTACACGGCGCTCTACGACGCGCTCTACGACGCGAGCCGCTACCTTCGGGACGCTCCTGGTCGCCGCCGCGCCATCCTGCTCGTCACGGACGGCCGCGACGAGAGGAGCGCCGTCGTCCTCGAGGACGGGCTGTCCGTCGCCCAGCAGACGAGGATCCCCGTCTACTGCGTGGGCGTGGGCCGCGTGGACGAGCGCGTCCTGCGCCGCATCGCGAAGCTCACCGAGGGGCAGTACCACCCCGGCGTCCTCGCGAGCGCGGAAGAGATCGCCCGCGAGATCCTCGAGTCTCCCGAAACACCGTCCTCGTCGACTCCCAGCGCTTCCGCGACGGTCCCCACGATGCTCGCCGCGCCGTCCACGGAGCCCCTGCCGGCGCCGCCGCGGACGTCCATCCCGCCGCTGGTGTGGGCGGCCGTTGGCTTCGTCCTTCTCGCGGTAGCGGGAAGCCTCGCGCTCCTCGCCGCCCGAAGCCGGCCCGCGGCGTCGCCCGCGCGCTCGGCCACGAGGTCGTCCATCCGCGCCGATCCGCATCCCGACGACAGCTCGCCGGCGACGATCGTCGCGCCCCTCGACGTCTCGCACGAGGAGCTGCAGAAGACGATGCTCCTGCAGGAGAAGCCGGTGCTCGTGGTCACGAGCGGAGCGCGGCTCGGCCAGGTCTTCCCGCTCTCTCGGGGCAGCACGATCTCGCTCGGTCGCGCCCGCGCGAACGACGTCGTGCTCGACGACGTGGCGGTCTCGAGCCAGCACTGCCGGATCCGTCCGGAGGGCGATCGCTTCGTGCTCCAGGACCTCGAGAGCACGAACGGCACGCGCGTCAACGACCGCCGCGTGAAGAAGCACGTGCTCGCGGAGGGCGACGTGGTCCAGATCGGGGAGACGCGGCTCGAGTTCCGGATGGACACGAGCCCCACGGAGCGGATCTAGCTTCGTAACGAAGTCGTGTGCTACCGCGAGGCGCGCGCGCCTCGAGCCACACGCCTTCCCGTACTAGTCTCGCGTTCCCTCGAGCAGGCCCTTGAGTGTCGCCATGAACTGGTCCACGTCCTTGAAGTCGCGATAGACCGACGCGAAGCGGACGAAGGCCACCTTGTCGAGCTCCCGCAGGCGCTCCATCAGGAACTCGCCGATCATGTCGGACGGCACCTCGCGGTCGGGGCTCTCGTGGACCATCCCCTCCACGCGGTCCGCGATGCTCTCGAGCGTCTTCACGGGAACGGGCCGCTTCTCGCAGGCCTTGAGGAGCCCGGCCAGCACCTTCTCCCGGTCGAAGCGCTCGCGGCGGCCGTCCTTCTTGACCACGAGGTGCGGGATCTGGTCGATCCGCTCGTAGGACGTGAACCGCTTGCCGCAGCTCAGGCACTCGCGGCGGCGGCGGATCACCTCGCCCTCCTTGCTCTCCCGCGAGTCCACGACCTTGTCTTCGAGATGCGAGCAGAAGGGGCACTTCACGTTCGTACCTCCTGGGGAGGAGCCGCGGCGTCGCTCATCTGGGCGACGCGGCCGAGAGAGATGCCTTCCCGACCCAGGAAGGCGAGGCCGAGCACGACGACGGGAAGCGTCGTGAGGGCGTGGGCGGCGAGGCCGATCGCCCGCGCTTCGTCCTTGTCGACGCCGAACGCTTCGCTGAGCGCGAGCAGGTAGAAGGCGTGGAACCCTCCCACCATGCCGGGGGTGGGGATCGCCACCCCGACGGTGAGGAACGCGATGAGAAGGAACGTCGCGCGGAAGGGGAGGTCGAGTCCGAAGGCGAGGTGCACGAGGTGGAAGCCGAACGCGATCAGGACCCAGACCACGAGCGACTGCGCGGCGATGGCGAGGAGATGGAGCGCTGGAGCCTGCAGCACCGCGAGCCCCTCGGAGAACGATCGGAGGATTCCCGCGAGGGGCCTCCTGAGCCACGCGGGAAGCTTCTGGAGCACGCGGTCGCAGACGGCGAGCGCCCGCTCGGCGTGGACGTGGAACGCGAAGAGCACGACGACGAGCACGATCGCTCCCGCGCCCACGAGGAGCCCTCCCTTCTGCAGCAGATCGAGCAGCGGGCCGCGCGTCTGGGCGGCCGGCGGCTCGAGCACGTAGAGATAGACCCCGAGGAGACCGAGCACAGTCAGGAGGTCGACGATCCGCTCGAGGATGATCGTCGCGAACCCCGCCGACACTGTGACGGGGTGCCGGCGCGACACGAGGAACGGCCGTAGGATTTCCGCGGCGCGCGGGATGATCATCGCAGAGCCGAAGCCGACCATGGTCGCGGAGAAGAGGTCGAGGAGCGGCACCCGGGCGAGCGGGGCGAGGAGGTAGCCCCAGCGCCAGGATCGGACGAGATACACGACGACGGTGACGGCCACGACTCCCAGGAGGTACCCCGGGCGGGCGCCGGCGAGGACCCGGCCCAAGGTCTTGAGGTCGGTCCCCCGGAACACCCAATAAAGAAGAAGAAGGGCGAGAATCCCCCCCACGGCCAGCCGACTCCGTTGCGCTCCGCTCACGCTGCGCTCTTCATTCTCACAAACTCTTTTGCTTCAAAGACTTGATAGCCTAATCGCACTCTACTACAATGCGCGAGCGAGCGTCAAACCCCGCGACTTCTGCCCGGCAAACCCCGGTCGGGACAGCATTTGTTGAACTCGAGTCCCTCCCGGCCCGTTCCGGTCTGGTGGCAGGGGTTCGCGGCCTGGAGCCTGCAAGGAACGGCTTGACCGACAACGACAGCGACCTCCTGCCCCGGTGTCGGGGAGGGGACGAAGCGGCCTGGCGGGAGCTGGTGACTCGCCACACCCGCCGCGTCTTCGCCCTCGCCTACCGGTTCACGGGACGGGTGGACGAGGCCGAGGACCTGACCCAGGAGATCTTCGTCAAGGTGTACCAGTCGCTCGACCGCTACCGCGCCGGAGACGGGTCGTTCACGGCCTGGCTGATGGCGGTGGCCCGCAACCAGGCCATCGACCAGTATCGGCGGCGACGGCAGGAGAGGATGCGCCGCGTGGAGGATCCGGAGATCGTGGACGTCATGCCTTCGACGGAAGAGGGGCCGCTTCCCGCCATCGAGCGCGAGGAGCGCCGGCGGCCCGTCCACCGTGGGCTGCGCGCGCTGCCTCCCGACCTGCGCCTCCCGCTCATCCTCTGCGACCTGCAGGGCCTGCCCTACGACGAGATCGCGTCCTCCCTGCAGCTTCCCCTCGGCACCGTGAAGAGCCGCATCAATCGCGCCCGGCTCGAGCTCGCCAAGCGCCTGCTCGGCAAGCGCGAAGCACTCGCCTTCCGCACGTGAGGGTACCCATGGACTGCCGCCGCGTCGAAGAGCTGCTTTCCGACCATCACGAGGGCGTCCTCGCCCCCGACGTACGCGCAGAGGTCGAGGCGCACCTCGCGGAGTGCGCGGACTGCCGCGCGCTCGCGATGGCACTCGGCGAAGTCGTCGACGCGCTCCGGGGCTTCCCCGCTCTCGAGCCGAGCGCGGACCTCGCCGATCGCGTCGCCACCGCCGCGCTCCTCCGGCCGCGCGCGCCCGTCAGGGTGGTGCGACCGATGCTCGTGCCCTCCTGGCTCCAGGCCGCGGCCGCCGGCTTCGCGCTCGTGGCCGCGGGAGCGTTCCTGCTCGTGACCGGGCCGGAGGCGCCGACGCGCGCGGCCACGCGTCTCGTGGACCGCACGGTGACGGCGGGGAGCTTCCTGCTGGAGAGGAAGGACCGCCTCGTGGAGGACGTGCGCATCCTCGGCGTCGTGATCGGCACCGCCTTCGAGGGGCGGCTCGACCGCATGAACGACCGCGTGAACGACTACCGCCAGCTCCTCGAGCGGCGGCGCAACGCATCCGAGGAGGAGAAGAAGCGGAGCACCGGACGCCCGGTGTCCCAGCTCTTCGCCGAGAGTTTCCGAACCGGCACCCGGCACGACGCGTAGAACCGATTGAACGGGGACGAACCCCGCGGAGGAATGATTCGATGAGCAGCCAGCCGCTCGAACCGCAGACGACGACGACACCGCCGCCGCTCTCCCGGCCCGTGCCGGCCGCGACCACGGCGCTGCCCAAGAACCCGTGGCTCGCCGTCATCTTCTCGCTGCTCTTCCCGGGTCTGGGACAGGTCTACAACGGCGAGCTCGCGAAGGCGCTCGTCTTCTTCGCCGGATTCGTGGGGAGCATCAGCCTCGTCGCGCACGGCAATCCCTTCCCGTTCGCGTTCTTCATCCCCTTCATCCTGCTCTTCGGGCTCATCGACGCCTGGAAGGGGGCGACCGCGATCAACCAGCGCTTCCTCGGCGGCGTGCCCGTCGAGGAGGAGAAGGTCTCCGAGTCTCCGGCGTGGGGAATCACCCTCGTGGTGATGGGCATCGTCTTCCTCGCCCACAACCTCGGCTGGCTCGACTTCGACAAGCTCGCGCGCTTCTGGCCGCTGCTCCTCATCGTGGCGGGCGCCTTCTTCATCAAGGGCTCGATCCAGAAGCGCAAGGCCGAGGAGGGCGTCGGTGGCGACACGCGCCTTTAGCGTGGAGGGGCTCGCCCTCGGGATCTGCTGCGTCGCCGTGGGCGTGCTGTGGCTCCTCTCGAACCTCGGCCGCCTCGACCTCCTGCCCACCCTGCGCACCTGGTGGCCGCTGAGCCTGATCCTCTGGGGAGGTCTCGAGCTCGCGAGCTTCTACACTGGCCGCGCCGCCGCGGGAGCGTCGCGATGACGGCGCGCAAGATCGGGCTGCTCCTCCTGATCCTCGGCGCGGGGGCGGCGCTGGAGACGGCGTGGGCCGTCCGCAGCCACGTGGACATCGGGCCCCAGGGCTGCCGCGTCCTCGGCGGCCGGTTCTACGGACCGTCGTTCTCGTTCGAGGACACGGCTCGCGTGGACGCGCCCGCGGGAGCCCGGGTGGAGGTGACGAACGCCTTCGGGCGCGTGCAGGTGACGGCGGGCGAGCCCGGAGAGGTCAAGCTCACCATGCGCAAGGTCGTCTACCGGCCGACGGAGGAGCAGGCCCGCGAGTTCTCCGGCCGCATCTCCGCGCGCATGGATGCCGCGGGCGGCGTCGTGAGGGTGACGACGAACCGGGACGACGTGGGCCGCGACGACAACGTCGGGTTCGAGACGCACCTGACGCTCTCCGTTCCGCCGGGCACGCCGGTCGTGGTCACGAACGAGCACGGCGAGGTGGACGTCGAGGACGCGGCCTCCGCGGACGTCACCGCCAGCTTCGACGACGTGCGCGTCCTGCGCGTCAAGGGCGCGGTGGACGTGAAGAGCCGGCACGGCGACGTCACCGTTTCCGACGTGGAGGGCGGCCTCACCTTGAGCGCCCGGCACGGGGACGTGGACGTGCGCAACGTCGCGGGAAAGGCGACCTTCGAGACCCAGCACGGCTCGGTGAAGGCGGGGTCCGTGGGCGGCCTCGAGATCGACCACGCCTACGGCGACGTGGAGCTCGACGACGTGCGGGGAGATTTGCGGATCAAGAGCGAGCACGGCGGGGTCGTGGTCCGCGGCGTCGCGGGAAAGGCCGCGGTCGAGAGCTCGTTCAACGACGTCGAGGTGTCTTCCGTGGAGGGCGAGGCGCGCGTGAAGGTCGAGCACGGCGGCGTGAAGGTTCGCGAGGTGAAGGGCGCGGTGGTGGCGCAGACGACGCACAACGATGTCGAGCTCGAGGACGTGGCCGGGCCCGCCGAAGTCACGGTGTCGCACGGCGGGGTGCGCGCGAAGGGCGTCGAGAAGGGCGTGAAGGTCAAGGCCTCGGGCTCCGACGTCGAGCTCGACGACGTGCGGGGGCCCGTGGACGTGGACCTCGAGCGCGGCTCCGTGCGCATAGCGCTCCAGGGGCCGCTCGCCGACCCCGTGGACGTGCGCGCGCGCAATGGCGGGATCCGGCTCGAGGTTCCCGCGGGCAGCCGCTTCGAGCTGCAGGCGGAGGCGCGCCGGGGAGACGTGGCCGTGGACGTCGCCGGTCTCTCGCTCACCCGCAGCGACAAGACGGCGCACGGCTCCGTGGGAACCGGCGGCGCGCTCGTGAAGCTCACCGCCGACGGCGACGTCACCGTCGAGGAGCGCACGGCCACCGCCTCGCACGAGCAGTAGGAAGCGTCCGCTCCGCCGGACGGGCGTCCGTTTTTTCGTTCTTGCCTCGCGGACGACGTTTCTTGTAGACTCCTCCCCCTCGATCGCCCCCTCCCACGGAGTGAGGAGTCCTTTCGCTTGACCACGATCCTCCCGCTCTCGACTCGAGCCCCCCTCCTCGAGAGCCGACTCTCGCTTCCGCTCTTCCGACGCGGGAAGGTGCGCGACGTCTACGCGGTCGGGGAAGATCGGCTGCTCGTGGTGGCGACGGACCGCCTGAGCGCCTTCGACGTCGTCCTGCCCACGGGAATTCCGGGCAAGGGCACGGTACTCACGCAGCTCTCGCTCTTCTGGTTCCGGAAGCTCGCGGACGTCGTACCGCACCACGTCATCACGGCCGACGTCGACGAGTACCCGGCGGAGCTGCGGAGCGAGCGCGAGCAGCTCGACGGGCGCTCGATGCTCGTGCAACGCACGGAGCCGCTGCCCGTGGAATGCGTGG